>DATELP010000109.1:0-2393 GCA_035276425.1 Pyrinomonadaceae bacterium | reverse complement strand
GTCAGATCGAGTTGGCGATCTTCGTCAGTCGCGGAACCGTCTCTCAACTTTGCTGATATTGGTTCAGCCATTGGTTCTTAAATACGCGCCAGTTTGCGCAATCCCCGCCGCAGCACTGATTCAACAGTGATTTCGCCTTCTTCGCGAAGTACGCTGTCGATGGCTTTCTCAGCGGCGGATTTTTGGTAACCCAGATTCAGCAACCCGGAAAGAGCTTGGGAACGCACGTCGTCATCAGAAGAATGGATCGAAGCTTCAGATGCTGTGCCGGGTTCCGCTTCGACCTGCGACGCCGCCATCGCGGTCATCTTCTCACGCAGATCGACGATCAGCCGCTCGGCAGTTTTTCTTCCAACCCCGGGAATCAGCGTCAGCCGGGCGAGGTTGTTGTTCTTAATAGACGCGACCAGTTCGTCCGCGCTCATGCCGGAAAGCAACGCGATGCCGAGCTTCGGGCCGATCCCGCTCACGGAAATGAAATTCACAAACAGTTCGCGTTCGCGCGCGGTCTTGAACCCGTAAAGCTGTAACGCATCTTCCTTAACGTGCGTGTAGATGCGAAGTTTGACCGGTGAACCCTCGTTTTCCAGTTCGTAAAACGTCGACAAAGGGATATTCACTTCATATCCCACACCCGACACGTCGACGATTACAGAGTTCGGTTCTTTCGTGAGCAGTGTACCGCTGAGATGTGCAATCATTTGCGCCGGGGTATTATACTGGCCGAGACAGGTTCCCGCGAATGAAGTCTGAAAAAATATCTGAGGTGACAACCAGCCGGCTGAGCGTTTACCTTCGCTGCCTTAATGCGCTTCACGCGGCCGGGATCAAGACTATCTCATCGCAGGCGCTGGCGGAGCAGTTTCACCTGAACTCCGCGCAGATTCGCAAGGATCTCGGTTATTTTGGCGAGTTTGGCGTGCGCGGCGTCGGCTATTACGTCGCTGACCTGCGCGAGCACATCACGAAGATCCTCGGTTTGGATCGTCCACATCGCGTCGGCATTGTCGGCGCGGGACGACTCGGAACCGCGCTCGCGAATTACAACGGCTTCGGGAAATCGAATTTCACTGTCGTCGCGCTCTTTGATAACGACCGGCAAAAGATCGGCAAGCGACTCGGCGACGAACACATACTCGTTCACGACGTCGAGCAACTCGACAAGATCATTCGCGATGCGAGCGTTGACGTGATGGTGATCGCCGTTCCGGCCAGGGCGGCGCAGAGAGTTCTCAATCAAATCATGTCCGCGGGAATCAAAGCGGTGCTCAACTTCGCGCCGGTGCCGTTGAACTCGCGCAAAGGCGTGAAAGTGAAGACCGTCGATTTAACGACCTCGCTGGAATCGCTCTCGTATTTTCTGGCCCAGCCGCCTGCTTCCAAAGTTACGCACAAACGTCGCCGGCGCCGCGACACCGACGAAACGGTATGGATGAACAAACAGCCAGACGCGACCTGATCAAGGTCTGCCACCTGATGTACGAGCGTAGCTACGTCGTTTCGTCAGACGGCAACGTGAGCGTGCGTCTGGACGACGGACGAATTCTTGCGACGCCGACGATGACGTGCAAGGGCCGCATGAGCGAGGATCTGTTGGCGATCACAGATCTCGGCGGACGGGCGTTGAACGATCGCCGCGCGTCGAGCGAACTCGCGATGCACTTGCTGATCTATCGCGAACGTGCGGACGTTAACGCTGTCTGCCACGCACATCCGCCGAACGGAACCGCCTTTGCCGTCGCTGGTTTGGCAATCGACCAGCCGATTCTTTCGGAAGTGATTTTGACACTGGGTTGTGTGCCGCTGGCGGCGTACGGCACGCCGTCGACGGATGAACTGACGAAAGAAATGCAGCCGTTCGTTCAGCATCACAATGCGTTGTTGATGGCGAATCACGGTGCGGTCGCGTATGGAACGGACTTGTGGCAGGCGTGGGATCGGCTGGAGACTTTGGAACACACGGCGAAGATCGCTATCTTGTCGCGCGTGCTTGGTGGTTCAAAGAACTTGCCCGCGGATGCTATTGAGAAGTTGATCAATGTTCGCGAACGGGCGGGTTATTTAGGTGAGTCAGCGCGCGGTCAGGCGTGCGGGTATTTGCGCGAGCCGATCATGGAGAATGGCAGTGGGAAGATCACGCTGACACGTGAAGAGCTCGTGGAGTTGTTGAGCCAGGCAGTAAACGGCCACAGATAAACACGGATTGAAGTCAAAATTATTAGAGGAGCAGCTTAATGCAGGAAGCACTCGGAATGGTTGAAACTAAAGGACTCGTCGCGATGATTGAAGCAGCCGACGCGATGGTCAAAGCCGCCAACGTCACACTGGTTGGCTACGAAAAGATCGGCGCGGGTTTTGTCACCGCGATCGTGCGCGGCGACGTTGCAGCGGTG
>DATELP010000108.1:0-8859 GCA_035276425.1 Pyrinomonadaceae bacterium | reverse complement strand
CTTTCAACTTGTCTATCGAATCCTCAATGCCGCGTCTGAAATCGCCTTCAAACCTAAACCCGCGCGACTCGATTTTTTCACGCGCCACCTCATACGACAATTGATTCATGATTCGCGAATCGACCAGCTTCACTTCCAGGTCCGGCACATGCTCGTGAATCGCATCAACGATGTCGCGCACCGTGAAATTGTCCGTCAGCACGTTGTAGATCTGATTGTCAAAAAGCCGCTCCTGGATCACAAACTTCAACGCCCGCACAGCATCATGCAGATCCAGATAAGGACGCTTCTGATCGAGCGCCGTGCGCCACACCGTCAACGGCTCTCCCACACACGCCTGCCAAACAAACTTATTCACCGCCGTGTGAAACCGCATTCCAATCGACGCGCCGTAAATCGTTCCAAACCGGCCGATGAAGAATTTCAAACCGGACGTTTCACCCACGCGGCTGAGGAACTGTTCTGCTTCGAGCTTGCTTGTCGCGTAAGGACTCTGCGGTTGCAACGCGTCCGACGTCTCATCCACGATGCCGTCAGAAACTCCATACACACTCGTCGTAGACGGAAAGATCAACGGCACGCCAACCCGCGCGGCGGCCAACGCGACCCGTTGCGTGCCGAAATTATTTACACGTTCGACTTCTTCCGCGATCTCAAAACTCTCCGCCGCGTTTGTGATCGCAGCCAGATGAATTACCACGGCCGCACCCGCAAAAAAATCGTCAAGCTCCGCCGTCGTCACGTCTGCTTCAACAAATTTCCAATCAATTCCATCCGGAAGATTGAACAGCGAGCAATAGCGTTGCGTCGACAAGTTATCGACGAGCACAACTTCATGTGCATCACGCGGCGTAAGCGCATGTATCAACCCCGAACCGATGTGGCCCAACGCGCCTGTGATTACCAGTTTCATACGGACGACAACACCTGTTTCAGCTTCGCAAACGACTGGTCCACCCGAAAATTCTCACGCACACACGCGAGGCCATTCTCAACGAATCCGCGCCGCAATCCCGGATCGAAGATCAACTGCTCCAACTTGCCGATCCATTCATCCTTTGTTGCCGCCAGGAAGCCGTTGAAACCATCCCTGATGAAGTCGGCGCACTGGCCCACCGGCGAAGCAACCACCGCCGCTTCGCCGCTCATGTAGTTCGTCGCCTTGAACACGCCGCGCATCTGGCAGCGCTCGACGTTCTGCAAAGGAAACAAACCGACGTGCATACCAAAAACTTCTTCGACCATCCGCGACTGATCGTAACAAGGCACACACGAGAACTTCACGTTTTCAAACTCGGGAATAAACCGCAGATCGTTGCCAGTGCCAACCAACCGCAGATGCAAGTTGTCGTGCCGCCGGAAGAGTTCTTCGAGCGCCTCCCAAACGACGTACAAATTGTAAGCAGTGGTGGGCGAACCGAGCCATCCGAGCACAACGCGATCGTTTGGTTTGCGACTGAGTTCCGCACGCCGTTCGTCGAAAGCGTGCAGCGCGGGAGCATCAGGAATCACAACACAATTCGGATTCACCTTGCGCACGTAACTCGCCGTCACTTCATTGTCCGTAGTAACCGCATCGACCTGACGCAGCACGTCGTCGAGCTTCGACGCCGACCATTCCTGCAACCAGATCGCATCGCCGAAGTCGTAAACGATCCGCGCGTGTTTGTCTTTCAACAAATCTTGCAGGAGGTCGTGAGACGAGACTTTGTTGAGATAAATGACGTCGACATCGCGCGCGAGTTTACGAATGCGGTTTTCATTCGCGGCGATAGCCCTGCTCATAACGCGATTGTGCACCGGCGCAAACTCAAACAACCGCCGCAACGGCAGCGCGCGATTCTCAAAGAGCCGCGCAGGCCGGCGCGAGACAAACTTCGCGTCGAAACCGTGTTCGGCAAACAGTTGCTCGTAAGCGAGCCCCCGGATCACGCCGCTCGGCAAACTATCACCCGCTTCCAAAACTACGAGCAGCTTCTTCAAGTCTCTTGTGCCTCTTGTGCCTTTTGTGCTTCTTGTGCCTTTTTGTGGCTTTACCTGACTGCCCCTGCAAGCGCCATCGGTTCCAGCGCGTCGATCTCCCCGGCCACGATCGCCTTCGTTCTCCCAAGCCCTTGTTTGAAATCGTAAGCCGGACGCCAATTCACGAGATCACGGAGTCGTTCAGACGAGATCCTCACCTGCTCAATCTCGATTCGCTTGCGCTCGTCGGGCCACGGAACGTAACTGATCTGTCCGCTACCGAATTGCCGCGTGATCTCTTCAGCAATCTGCGCCACGGACAAGTGTTCGTCGTGCGTAGCAAAATAAACTTCGCCGATCAGTTGCGGCGACTGCGCTGCCAGATAAAGCGCGTCAGCAGCATCTTCGGCGTACAGCACGTTTCGTGTTTGCTCGCCGTTACCAAAGATGCGGATCTCCTCGTCGCGCCGGGCGAGGTCGATAAAGTAGTTGATGAAACCAAACTCCGGACTGCCTTTGCCGTATGGTCCATAGAGATTCGCAAACCGCAGCACGATCGTTTTCACATCGTGTACGCGGTTGTAAATGCGATAGTACTTTTCCGCGACGCCTTTGTTTGCGGAATAAATATCCAACGGCCGCTCGACGTGATCTTCGTCAACCAGATCGCCGACCGCGCGGCCAATCACAGTGCTGCTCGATGCATAAACGACCACGGCTTTGCGATTCAACAAACGAACTGCTTCGAGCAGTTTCAGATTACCGAGACAGTTTATCTGGGCGTCCAGCAGCGGGTTCTGCAACGAACGCGGATGTGACGTTTGGGCGGCCAGATTGATGATCACGTCCTGGTTCTGGACCACGTTTGAGATGACCGGCTCGTCGTTCATACTGCCGCGTACGAACGTTATTCGATCCCAAACGGATTCGAGGTGCGCGGTGGTCGCGTGCAGTTCAGGCTCGAGCGAATCGAGCACTGTGATTTCGTTTTCCGGATCGCGAAGACAACGTCGCACGGTGTGTGCGCCCAGGAAACCTGCGCCACCAACGATCAGAATTCTCAATGCGATTCACCTCCGCTAAAAGCTTCCAAGGTTAACTCGATGCCCTCACGAAGTTTTATTTGAGGGTCCCAACCGCTCGCCAGACGCAACTGGGTATAGTCGGCGACAAACTCGCGCCACTCGATCGGCTCCAGGCCCGCATCAGCGTCGAAGAGGATTTCGACTGGTGGCCGTCCCAAGTTTTCAACCTGTCGCGCGATCTCATTAACGATCTCAAAGAGCGAGCGGCCTTCACCGCTTCCGACGACGTATTTGCCGCAAAATGTCTTTTTCTTAATTGCCGCACCGGCGCAAATCGCACGAACGGCGTCCTCGACGTAGAGAAAGTCGCGAACGCAGTCCTGGTTGCGATAGAGAAAGACCGGGTGTCCATCGAGTGCGCGGCGCACGATCTTATTCAAGACCACTCGGGATTCGAGCTCGGCATCTCGCGACGGCAGCGGGCCGTAGATGTTGCCGAAGCGCAACGAAACGGAAGGAATAGCAAAGGTCTCGGCGTAGTAGCGGAGGTACCATTCCGCGGTCAGCTTGTTGATGGCGTAAAGCGTGAGGGGGTGATCCTCCGTGTCTTCGTTCACCAAAGGTGAACGTGGACAGCCAACAATGTTCGCGGAGCTTGCCTGAACGATTCGCGGTTTGAGCTCCAATTCTCGACACGCGTCGAGTAACTCGAGCACGGTCGCGGTATTGACCGCCAGATCCTGCGCCGGTGCGTGCTCTGAACCTCGATGATGTTCATAGGCCGCGAGATTGATAATGACGTCCGGCCTGGTTTCGCGCAGCACGTCGAGCCAAATAGACGATTGCGAGAGGTCTACATGACGCACGGTAATATCGGCATCACAATCAGCAGGCGGCGGCAGACAGATCCGATGGTGGACCACAGCAACGATTCGGCAACGAATGCTGTAAAGCGACGAAAGAAGCGCGGTGCCGAGATAACCACCGGCGCCGGCGATCAAGATGGTTTGGTCCGTGAGCGACGCGACGTACTCATTGCGTAAAAAAGCTTGCGGTCCGATCACGATTTCCGTCGGCATCTATACGAAACGCGGCCCATCAGTTTTAGTCGCGCCAGCGTGTAAACAACGCGCGCGCCTGCGCGGCATTTGAAGAAGCGCTGAAGCTCAGGATCGAAACGAGCGCTGCGCAGATATGCGGGGCGTTGAAAATCTATCGGTGTGTTTTGATGCCACGACTGAACGTGATCGAAATCAGGCCGCAGCAGATCGTTCAGATCGCGTTTGCGAAAGAAGACCATGTGACGCGGAAAGTCGTAAGCGACACCATAGCGGCCGAAGATGCGGCCGTCGAGCGAATCGCGAATCACGGTTGAAAAGAGAAACTCGCCGCCGGGTTTTAACTTGCGTGCGATCTGTTGGACCACTGCGAACGGGTTGACGAGATGCTCCAGCACCATCTCGGCAACGATCGCGTCAAACCAGGCGTCGGGATATGTTTCGAGTGCCGCTTCGATTGTTGCGGTTTTGACGGTGAAACCGGAACGGCGTGCGATGCGGGCGGCGGAGTCGGAGATTTCAACGCCGTAGAGATTGCGCCACCCAAGGTCTCGGAGTTTGTTTAGAGTCTCGCCGTTGCCGCATCCGATCTCCAAAAGGCGTCCTTCGGGAACAAACCGCGGGACGAGATCGCAGCCGGCACGCCAGCGTGCCGCGCGTGAAAATCTGCCACCCATCACCTCTCCAAGACTCGCAAATCTGCTCTGCTCCGCTCTGTGTTGATAACCAAGTCTTTTTAGAAATCCGTGGTTCCAACCGCGCCATGCATTTCGCAGCCAGGTTGCGCGTTTGGGAGGCTTTATGAAGCGCGGAGTCGACTCTGCGTGAGGCCCGTAGTTATTGGGATAAAGCAGCGCAATGTCAGCTTCAACCGGGCGGGGATTTTGAAACCACAAGCCGCAATCGTCGCAGCTCTCCGCGTAAAACGTGCCGGTTAGTCCGTAGATGTAATCGTGCGCGGTGTAGACCTGTGATGACCGCAAACTACAGCAACGCGGACACGCCACTCGTTCCAACCGTATCTCGGGAGACTGAAACTCTCGCGCAGCTTTCATCGGCGACGAAAGAGCAAGTTGCACTGATGAGGCAGTTGATGAGTCAACGGAAAGTTGCTCATATCAAACACACGATCGAGCGCTGACTTGAAGGCCAACTGGTAACCAAACTTTTCAACGATCTGAGTGAGCTCGTTGACGTTGAAAAACCAAACCGGAAGCACCGAACCCGGCACGTTCAACTGCGCGCTCGCAAACGTCGGGATGTCACCCGCTGGAAGAAAACCGAAGAACCAGTGCGATGGCCTGAACGCCGCGAGTGTACTCAAGAGTTTTTCATACTCCTCGACAAACTGAAGCACAGCGCTCAAAACGATTACGTCGACACTCTCCACGTCTCGCGGCAACTCTGACATGAACTTCACTGACGAAAAATCTTTAAGCAACTCGCGTCCACGTTTACAACTCTCTTCGTTATCAACGATCAGATACTCGACATCCAATCCTGCTGCCATGCAGCGCCTCACATTTGTGACGCCAATCCCCATCCCTCCACCGAAGTCGAGCACGCGAACCGGCCGGTCCTGTGCGGGCATTGACGCGAGAAGTAGTGAAAGCTGCGCGTGATACTGCGGCACTTTTTCGGGAATCCCGACACCGTCTTCGTTGCGCAGCGCCGTGACTGCTGTTCGCGTGTACCGCTCCATGTCTGCGAGCCACGCCTCACTCGCAAACCCCTGGCCCATAACCGGCACCTGATCAAAGCTCTCGTAAACACCGTCCCAAATGAACGGCTCCTTGTTGGCCCAACGCGCAACAACTTTGACTACAGGGCTGCGCAGTAACTTACGCACGCTGCTGCAACTCTCTCGATCTCTTCTTTCGTTAATTCGGGATAGATCGGCAACGACAAAATCTCCCTGCTGATCCGCTCCGTATTCGTCAACCTATCCGCGTAAATGTTTTTCCCTGAGTACGCCGGCTGCAAGTGAACCGGCACCGGATAGTGGACCAATGCCCCCACGCCCTCCTCGCGCAATCGCGCCAACAACTCATCACGTTCGCGCGAGCTCACAACGTAAAGATGAAAAACGTGCGTCGCATCCTCACGACGCAGCGGTAGGATTAGATCCGAGTCACGCAAAAGCGCGTCATACAACGCCGCGATCTCGCGCCGGCGCTCGTTATCTGAATCCAGAAACCGCAACTTCACTCGCAGGATTGCCGCCTGCAACTCGTCGAGGCGTGAATTCCAACCGCTCGCATGGCTAACGTTGCGCTCCGAAGACCATCCATACTCGCGTAGACTACGCACCTTCTCCGCTAGTGCCGCATCGTTCGTCACCACAGCACCACCATCACCAATCGCGCCGAGGTTCTTCGTCGGATAAAAACTAAAACAGGCGGCGTCGCCCCACGAACCAACCCTTCGATCGCGATACGTCGCACCGTGAGCCTGAGCGCAATCTTCGATGACTTTGATTCCGTGTTGCTTGGCGATAGTGATGATTGCTTCAAGATCCGCAGGCTGACCGTAAAGGTGAACGGGGATCACAGCCTTTGTGCGCGAGGTGATTGCATCTTCGAGTTGATCGGGATTCAGTGTGAAGTAGTCAGGTTCGATATCAACGAAGATCGGTGTGGCTCCGGTAAGCTCGATCGCAGCGACAGTCGCCACCGCCGTATGGGCCACTGTGATGACCTCATCGCCCGCACCAACACCACACGCAACGAGCGCGAGATGCAAAGCTTCGGTACCACTGCCAACGCCTATCGCCTCACGAACACCAACGTAATCCGCGAACTCGCGCTCAAACGCGCTCACCTCATCGCCCAAAATGTAGCGCCCACTCTCCAACACACGCTTGATCGCCGCCTCAATCTCATCCCGGTGCGACTCGTACTGCGCGCTGGGGTTACCGCAACTAATCATGGTGTTTAGCCACAAGAGGCACAAAAAGCACAAAAGGCACAAGAAACAAGAGAAAAGTAGCCCGCCACATGTCTACCTTTCTTGTGCCTTTTGTGCTTCTTGTGCTTCTTTGTGGCAAAAATTTCACTGAAGCACTTGCACCTTCGGAACGTAGACGATCCAACGTCCGCCAGCATCCCTGAACGCCTGCTCTTTCGCCATGATCTCTTCCGCATGGTTCCAGCCGAAGAGCAACCCATAATCAGGATAATTCGCTTTGAACTCTTCGTACGGCCGCACGGGAATGTGCGCGCCAGGACTGAATTTGCCGTGCTTGATCGGCGTCGTGTCGCTGATGAATTCCACGAGCCGCGGCGTCAGGCCGCAGTAGTTGGTAACAGTCGTACTCTTCGACGTAGCCGCATATCCCGCAACACGATGTCCCGCGCGACTCAACTCTTCCAACATGTGGCGCAACTCATCGCGCGAAGCTTCAATGTTCTGCCGCAACCGCGCGTAAGTCTCCGGCCGTCCCAAACCTAACGCCGCTTCCTTCTCTCGCAACCGCTCAACCGAAACAGAGATCGGATACGCACCGCGATGACTCAACACATAACGCATCGAGCCACCATGCACGTTCTGCGGCAACACATCGATCAATTCCAGTCCGTGAAGCGCGGCGAGAAAACTGACTGACTCCGCCGAAAAGTAAAACGCGTGTTCGTCGTAAATCTGATCGTACGAAGTCTTCTCGACGATGTCGCCGAGATACGGATCCTCAAACGCGAGTATGCCGCGCGGCTTCAGCAGCCGCTTGATCCCGGCAAACACCGAATGGATGTAAGGAATATGGCACATCACATTCGCGCCGAGGAACGCATCGACTGGCCCCTCTTCCGCAAGTATCTGCGTCGCGAGCTCTTCGTCGAAAAACTGCGACACCGTTCTCACACCTCTCCGCTGCGCCACTTCCGCAACATTCGCCGACGGCTCGATCCCGAGATGCCGAACACCCGCGGCCGCAAAATTCTTCAACATGATCCCGTCGTTGCTGCCCATCTCCACCACAAACGGATCGTCGCTTTGCAGATAGTTCTGCCTCACCCACCACGCGAACTTCTGAAAGTGTTGCGCCATGCGCGTCGACGTTGACGAAAAGAACGCGTAGTTGTCGTGAAACATCCGTTCTCGTTCAACGAGATCGGCGAGCTGGACCATGCGGCAGTTTTCGCAGAACGCAACTCGTAACTCAAAAAAGTATTCATCCGCGAACTGATCCGCCGACAGAAACCCGTTCGCGATCGGCATCTTTCCAAACGAAAGAAACGGATCGATCGGACACTCACAAATCAAACAAGGTTTCATCGCTTAAGCTACTTGTGCCTTTTTGTGGCTCCGCTCGGTGCGCCAGTTCATTAATGGCGCTAACTTCGCAGGCGTCGCATAGCCCGGATAGGCTCGATTAACTTTGCCGGACGCTTCCACCGCAAACGGGATCGTCAGCGGCCTGGACCAAATATCACGCTGACTCGCAATCGACGGAATAATCGCCACCTCAAACGCGTGCGCGGCAAAAAATTCAGCCGGAAAACTCACGCGGCTCACGTAGTCACCACGTTCAACCACCGGCAGATCTTCGGCGTCGCCGTTATGAATCGTTTCCAGCAACATCGTGCCCTCGACGTCAAACACCTGAATACAAATATGAAAACCCGGCGTGTCTCGCAACAGCGTGTAACCGAGCACGAGGTCGAGTTGTTTGCCACTCAAAACCGTCGACGCAGTAACGCCATCCTGTTCGAGCGAAACGTAATTCATGCAAAAAGCCGGGTCACTCGGCAGCGCTGCGAGCGCCGCATTCACATCCCCTAAATTTTCATTGCGACTCGCAACATTGAGATACCTCT
>DATELP010000107.1:0-59486 GCA_035276425.1 Pyrinomonadaceae bacterium | reverse complement strand
GTTTTGAGTTCAAGCTTTAGCTTGCTCTTAAGAAGACAACCTGAAGGTTGAACTCAAAACGAGCGCCCTTTTTTGTGCCTCTTTGTGGCTACTTAATCGAAGCGTTCAGTAACCGTCAGCCCGTCCTGCGCGAGCTTCCAGCTCAGCACTTCCACGCCTTCCTCCGCCGCCAGCGCAGCTTCAACATCCGCACGCCGCCCGGCCGCACAGAAAAACGCGATACATCCACCACCACCCGCGCCACAAACCTTCGCCGCTTCAGCACCATTCGCCAGCGCTTTCTCCACCAGCATATCCATCTGCGGTGTCGTGATCGTCGGCGCGAGCCGTTTGCGAATCGGATACGCCCGCTTCATCACCGCGGCCACCTGATCCCAATCGTCCGCCAACAGCGCCGCCCGCACATCACGCGCGGCGTCGCGAATCCCTTCAAACAACTCAAACAATTCCGGATCGCCGTCGATGTGACGCTTGTAAACTTCCCAGTTATTGATCCCGGACATACGCGGCTCGCCCGTGTAACAGATCGCAATCCGGCGTTCCAACTCCGCGTAATTGATATCCAGCGCCTCGCGATCCATTCCGTCCGTCCGAAAATGCACGCACGAAACCGCACCGTAAAGCGGCGGATAGTAATCCTGAAAACCAGCCGGCACTTTGATTACTGTCGACTCGACATTCGCCGCAAGCTCGACAAACTTCCCTTCCTCATAACGATTGCCCACGAGTCGATTCAACGCGCCGATGCACGCAATCGCCAACGCCGACGAACCACCCAAACCCGCTCCGGCAGGCACAGTGCTCTCAGCAACGAGATGAAATCCAGTGGTCGGTTTGAAGAAGTGGACCAGTTTCGAGATCAGTTCCAAACGCTCTTCGAGCAACAAATCTTCGAGCGCTGAAAGATGCGTTTCAAACGAAACTTTCCGATCGCGCGATTCGAGCACGATGCGCCCATCGTCATTCGTCTCGATGCGGCAGCGCGCATAAAGTGAAAGCGCAAAATTAACTGTCGTAGCGCCTGGGTGAAAAAGATAAAGCGGCCAGATGTCGATAGTGCCGCCCTCGAGGTCAACTCTGGGAGGTGCTGAAGATTCGATGATCATGTTGGTCGTAGTCTAGTTTGTTCTTTGTACTTTGTTCTTGGTGCTTTGCCAACCACAAAGTACCAAGAACCAAGCACAAAGCTCAAAGACTTAATCGCCATCCCCTTCTCGCTTGGCTACGCGTTTCTTTTCCTCACCGCGATGGCTGAACGGATTGTGTTCCTGAATTTCCTCGCGCAAGTCCTGCAACTTCTCGGCGGCCGCGTGTTCCAGCTCCCGGACGCGTTCCGGGTTAGCTTCTTCAACTCTCGGCGACAGCCAATATCGTTCGGCCAGATAAAACGCGACGATCCCCAGCACCACGATCACGAGCAACACTTTGCCGAGCCGCTGGAAGTCGCCAATCAAACCCATCACGGCGCCGCTGAAGAAATATCCCGCGCCCGCGAGAATGAAGACCCACAGAAAACAACTAAAGAACGAAACTATTAAAAACCGCGGGTAAGGCATCCGCCCGACGCCGTAAAACACACACGACGCCCACCGCAACCCGTAAATGTATTTCGAAAGAAAGATCGAAAGCACGCCAAACTTGTTCGTCAGCCGTTCTAACCTCGGCTTTGCCGCACGGTAAAACCGAAACTGCTTCACGCCCTCGCAAAACCCGCGACCGGCGAAATAAGCAATGTTGTCACTCAAACACCCGCCCAGCGTCGCCCAGATTAAAAGCTGCGCAAAACTCCACTCGCCAAAAAACCCGCTGTGGGCCAGCACTCCGCTAATCAGGAGAGTAATGTCGCCCTCCAGCATTACCAGAAAAAAGATTGCGTATAACCCGTACTGACCTATGAGTTCGTAGAGAAAGTCGAGGTGCATGAAGAAACCAGGGCCATGAAACTCAAGTCCGAGAAAGCCTGGGAGCACAAATCAGTCGGCGGGTAAGGATAAACTGGAGGGGACACTGTTGACTACTGTTCTGTTTCCTCCTGTTGCGGGGGCTTGACTACCAGAACCGGACACGGCGCGTGTCGTACGACCGATTCCGCTGTAGAACCAAAGAGAATTCGACCCAAACCGGTGCGGCCGTGAGACGAAATTACGATCAAGTCGACGTTTCGCTCATCCGCCACCCGCACGATCTCCGAAGCCGCTTCGCCATGAACTACCAATTCTTCAACTTCAATACCCGAACACTCATCGCACTCAGCTAGTTTCGGCAGTTCACGTTCAGCGGAGTCTTCGAGTTGTTCGGTAATGTCGGCGATCGGCAACGGCTCCGTCATTCCGGAATACCCGACCGTCGGCACGATCGGTTCGATCACGTTCACACAAATGATGGAGGCTTTAAAGGTACGGGCCAACGACGCGGCATACGAAAGCGCATAGTTGCCACAATCGCTAAAATCAGTCGGCAAAAGAATGGTGCGAATCTGCATACCGGTCTTGCCTGGTCCTGTTTTACAACCTGCCTTGTGCCTCTTGTGCCTTTTTGTGGCACAATTCTACCCCTTGGCTTGCTGATATGACTACTCCGAGAAAAAACTTCATCGGAATTAATGTCTCCGGTTCGAAGGTTCGCGCCGCGTTGGTCGACGATCAGGGCCGCATAATCGAGCGCGTCGAGAGCCAGGTTTCGTCCGAAAACATCGTCCCGCAGCTTGCGACGCTCGCCGGAGATTTGCGACCCGCGCTCGGAACCGTCGTCGCTCTCGGCGTCGCACTGCCCGGTCTGGTCAATCGACAAACCGATCGCGTCGTCGATCCGCGCGGCATGCCCTCGCCGATGGTTGAAAACCTTCATGCCGAACTGACACGCGCCACCGGTTTGCGCGTCGAACTCGAAAACGACGCAAACGCCGCTGCCTACGGCGAGTTCATGGTCGGCGCCGGCCGCGGCAGTCGCAATCTTTTTTACATGATGATCGGCGACGGCATCGGCGGTGCAATCATCCTCGACGGAAAACTCTGGACCGGCGCTTCAGGATTCGCAGGCGAAGTCGGACATATCACGATCGACACTGAAGGACTCGAATGTGTTTGCGGCAACACCGGCTGTCTCGAAACAGTCGCTTCCGCGCCGAGTATCGTCAGACGAGCCCGCGAACGCCTCTATCGCGATAACACCTCATCGTTGTCGCGCCTGGCTCTTAATAAAAATTTCACTGCCGACGATCTAGCCCGCGAAGCCCGCGAAGGTGACGATTTCGCGGCCATGATGATCGAACGCACCGGAAAATACATCGGCACGGGCGTCGCCAGCGTTATTAATCTGCTGAATATCGACTGCATCGTGCTCGGCGGCGGCGTCATGGACGCCGGATCACTAATCCTCAACCCCATCATACAAGAAGCAAAGCGGCGCGCCTTTCAACCCTGTTTTGACGCGACGCAGATCGTCGCTGCGACACTCGGAACAGACGCCGCGGTTATCGGCGCGGCCCTCCTCGCTCGTGACGCAGAAGATAACTAAGTCTCACAGTTCTGTGGCCCAATTTGAATTTCTTGATCTATTTGATAAAGTGCGTTCTTTCCAATGCCACAGATATTCCACCACAGCACTAATGCTTTGGCGAAGATTACTATCTACGGCGCGGTTTTTATCATAGTCGCCCTCCTTTGGGTCGCCGTCGAATTGAATCGCTCGTCATGGAATACCGGCCAGTGGGTCGAACGTCAGCAACCGGTCCAATTCAGTCACAAGCATCACGTAGGTGACGACGGCATCGACTGCCGTTATTGCCATACGTCTGTGGAAACTTCCGCAACCGCAGGTCTGCCTTCGACGACGACCTGCATGAACTGTCACAAGCAAATTTGGGCCGACAGCCCGTATCTGGAACCGGTTCGCGCAAGTTTCCGCACCAACAAACCGCTCGAATGGATTCGCGTTCACGACCTGCCTGATTACGCCTACTTCAATCACAGTATTCACATCAAGAAAGGCGTCGGTTGTTCGACGTGTCACGGCCGCGTCGACGATCAACCGATCATGTATCAGGCGGCGTCGCTGCAAATGGAATGGTGTTTGGAATGCCACCGTGCGCCGGAGCGCTTCGTGCGGCCGAAAGACAAGATTTTCGACATGACCTGGCCGCGGGAAAACAAGGGCCAGGAGCAACTGGCCGAAGGTCTTCGATTAAAGGCCGAATACAAGATTCAGGGCCGAAGAGTTTTGGAAAGCTGTTCTACTTGCCACCGTTAGAATTGAATTTTTGAAATGAGCGATAGCGATCGTCACATAAACTTCCAACTAATGCGCGATCACATTCTTGCTTTACAGGATGATGAAGCGCCGCGCAGTGGTAAGAAGTATTGGCGAAGTCTGGAAGAACTGGCGGACACGCCGGTGTTTCGCGAGTTTGTTGCCCGCGAGTTTCCGCAACAGGCGGAAGGTTGGAACGATCCGGTCGAGCGCCGCACGTTTTTGAAGTTGATGGGTGCGTCGCTGGCACTCGCCGGTTTGAGTGGGTGCGTCTTTCAACCGCCCGAGAAGATCGTTCCCTACGTCAAACAACCGGAAGAATACGTTCCAGGCAAAGCACTTTTCTTCGCGACTGCCGCGCCGCTCTTTGGCGCCGCGATACCGGTTCTCGTGCGCAGCAACGAAGGCCGGCCTACCAAAATCGAAGGCAATCCGGACCATCCGAATAACCGTCCCGTTGATTTTCCGGCTGAAGATCCGTATCGCGATCCGCGCGGTTCGAGCGCCACAGACATCTTTTCGCAAGCGTCGATTTTGAGTTTGTACGATCCCGATCGTTCGCAAACGCTCACGTTTCGTGAAGACATTCGCACGTGGACCGCGTTTGTCGGCGAGATGCGTTCGGCGTTGGACGAACAACGCGCGAAACAGGGCGCGGGCATTCGTTTTCTGACAGAAACGATCACGTCGCCGACGCTGGGCGCGCAGATGAACGAGTTGCTGACGGCGTTTCCGGGAGCGAAGTGGCACCAGTACGAGCCTGCGAATCACGACAACTCGCGGGCGGGCGCAGTGATGGCGTTTAGCCAGCCGGTGAACACGACGTATCGGTTCGATCTCGCGCAGCGAGTTCTCTCGCTAGATGCTGATTTTCTGTCGCCGGTGATGCCGGGATATTTGCGTTATTCGCGAGAATTTATCGCGCGCAGACGCGTCACGGAAAACAATCGCGAGATGAATCGTCTTTACGTGATCGAGACGACGCCGACCAACACGGGCGCGATGGCGGATCACACATGGAACGTGAAGCCGAGTCAGATGGTTGGTATCGCGAGTCTCCTGGCTAAAGGCAGTGGAGCGTCGGGCACCGAGCAGTACGACGTAAGAGTGCAGAGCGCCGATGGTGTTCCGCTCGACGCCGTCATGCGTGATCTTCAGCAGCACAAAGGCGCAAGCATCGTAATCGCGGGTGAGAGTCAGCCGCCGATCGTTCATGCGATGGCGCATGCGATGAACAACGCGCTCGGGAACGTCGGCAAGACGGTTTTTTACACCGATCCGCTGGAAGTGAGATCGGAAGGCCAACGTGAATCCTTAAAAGCTTTGGTTGACGATCTCGATGCAGGACGTGTGGAGTTGCTGGTCATGATCGGCGGCAATCCCGTTTACAACACGCCGGCGGATCTAAAACTGGATTTCGAGCGGCTGAAGAAAGCCAAACTTCGCGTTCATCTCAGCGAGTACAAAGACGAGACTTCCGAGTTGTGTCATTGGCACGTGCCGGCCGCGCACTACCTCGAATCGTGGGGCGACGCGCGTTCTTACGACGGCACAGTCACCATAGTGCAACCGCTGATCGAGCCGCTTTACGAAGGCAAGACCGCGCTCGAACTGCTCGCAGTCTTCTCGGACCAGTACGATCGCAAGCCTTACGACATCGTGAAGGCTTTCTGGACGCAGGAGCGCACAAAACTCGGCGCTGTTCCTGCGCCAAGCGCGAGTCCGGCAGCTAGTCCCGCGGCTGCTTCAGCACCAACGCCGAGCGCTACAACCGATTTTGAAACCTGGTGGCGCCAGTCGATTCACGACGGATTTATCCCCAACTCGACCTTTCAAACAAAAACTGTTTCGCTCAGCGCGAATCTCGGAAACCAGCCGCAAAATCAACCTGCGCAAGCCGCTGCGGGTGGCTTCGAAGTTGTTTTCCGCACCGACCCGTCAGTCTATGACGGACGCTTCGCAAACAACGGCTGGCTTCAGGAACTGCCGAAACCGTTAACCAAGATCACGTGGGACAACGTCGCTATTGTGAGCCCGAATTCGTCGCAAGCGCTCACGCTCGGTCCGCGACCGGAAAACGCCGCCCACGGCCGCGAGCACTACGTTCCCATGATCGATATCGTCGATCAACAGGGACGCACGTTGCGCGGCGTGCCCGTTTGGGTCATGCCCGGCCAGCCCGATAACGTCATCACGGTGCATCTTGGCTACGGCCGTCGCCTCGCCGGACGCGTTGGCGGTGCGGCGAATCCGGATGAACGCGTCGGCTTTGACGCTTACAGCATTCGCACGTCGTACGAGCCGTGGTTCAATAGCGGTGTTCAGATCCGCGCCACCAACGGACAACATCTGCTCGCAACGACCCAGCTTCACTTCAATCTCGAAGATCCAAACTTCAGCACCGAGCAGCGCGACGTCGTTCGCTCCGAAACGCTCGAAGAGTTTCTGAACCATCCGAAACACGACGAGCACGAACATCCGACGATTTATCCCGAGTACGACTATAAGAACCAGGCAGAGAACGCGCCCAACTACGCGTGGGGCATGGCGATCGATCTGAACAATTGCATCGGTTGCAACGGCTGCACCATCGCCTGCCAGTCTGAAAACAACATTCCGGTCGTCGGCAAGCACGAAGTCGTTCGCAGCCGCGAGATGCACTGGATCCGCGTCGACACCTATTTCCAGGGCTTCGATCCGAATGATGTGAAAGGCATGAATTTCATGCCGGTGCCGTGTATGCACTGCGAGAACGCGCCGTGTGAGCCCGTTTGTCCGGTTCACGCGACGGTCCACAGCGCTGAAGGTCTGAACGACATGGTTTACAACCGCTGTGTCGGCACGAAGTATTGTTCGAACAACTGCCCGTACAAAGTGCGCCGCTTCAATTTCTTCCTTTATCAGGATTGGGACACGCCGACGTACCAGTTGATGCGCAACCCGGAAGTTTCGGTGCGCAGCCGCGGCGTGATGGAGAAATGCACTTACTGCGTGCAGCGCATTCAGAACGCGAAGATCACCGCGGAACTTGAAGACAGAAAAGTGCGCGACGGCGAGAT
Organism: Pyrinomonadaceae bacterium; assembly: GCA_035276425.1. Classification (GTDB taxonomy): domain Bacteria; phylum Acidobacteriota; class Blastocatellia; order Pyrinomonadales; family Pyrinomonadaceae; genus PSRF01. The sequence continues at coordinate 52,179 of DATELP010000107.1, read as the reverse complement.
CGTGACTGCGTGTCAGGCCGTTTGCCCGACTGAGGCGATTGTTTTTGGTGACACTAACGATCCGAACAGCCGCGTGTCGAAGCTGAAGGAAAATCAGCGGAATTATTCGCTGCTGGGTGAATTGAACACCAAGCCGCGCACGACTTATTTGACGCAGTTGAAGAACCCGAATCCGGAAATCAGCCACGGATGAACACAGACTGACACTGACTTTCTCAGTGTCATCCGTGTTTGTCTGTGGCTTATAAGAAATGGCCGACGAAGAACCAAAGAAACCCTACACCGAAGGTCCGATGCACTCGACGGCGCCCGTGATCGATCCCGGGCTGACGTTTGCCTCAGTGACCGACAAAATCAGCTCGATCGTCTTGAAACGCAAGACGTCGATCGCGTGGTTCTTCGGTTTCGCGATCTCCTTCGCGCTCTTCCAACTCATGTTGCTGGCGATCACGAACCTCGTCTTCGTCGGTATCGGTTTGTGGGGCGTCAACGTTCCCGTCGCGTGGGGCATCGACATTCTCAACTTCGTCTGGTGGATCGGAATCGGTCACGCCGGCACACTGATCTCCGCAATCCTGTTGCTCCTGCGCCAACGCTGGCGCACGTCCATCAACCGCTTCGCCGAAGCGATGACGCTCTTCGCCGTCGCCCAAGCCGGCATGTATCCGATTTTCCACCTGGGTCGTCCGTGGTTGATGTACTGGCTGTTTCCCTATCCAAACACGATGGGAATCTGGCCGCAGTTTCGCAGCCCGCTGATGTGGGACGTGTTTGCGGTTTCGACGTACGCGACGGTTTCCGCGATGTTCTGGTTCGTCGGTTTGATTCCCGACTTCGCGACACTGCGCGATCGCGCCCGTAGCAAACCGTTTCAAATGCTCTACGGCTTGCTCGCAATGGGCTGGCGCGGTTCCGCCCGTCACTGGCATCGCTACGAAATGGCGTATCTGCTGCTCGCAGGTCTCGCGACGCCGCTCGTGCTTTCAGTACACACGATCGTCAGTTTCGACTTCGCCGTCGGCATACTTCCTGGTTGGCACGCGACGATCTTCCCGCCGTACTTCGTCGCCGGCGCGATCTACGCGGGCTTCGCGATGGTGCTGCTGCTGACGATTCCGCTGCGCAAGTTTTACGGCCTGGAAGGCTTCATCACCATGCGCCACATGCACAACATGGCGAAGGTGATGCTCGCGACCGGATTGATCGTCGGTTACGGCTACACGATGGAGGCGTTCTTCGGCTGGTATAGCGGCAACAAGTACGAACGCTTCATGATCTGGAACCGCATGCACGGTCCCTACCACCTTTATTACTGGGCGTTGATCTTGTGCAACATCATCACGCCGCAGTTTTTGTGGTTCAAGAAGATTCGCTCGAATCTGGTTTGGCTGTGGATCATTTCGTTCATCGTCAGTATCGGCATGTGGCTCGAGCGCTTCGTGATCGTGGTGACGAGTTTGCACCGCGATTTTCTGCCGTCGTCGTGGGGCATGTATCAGCCGACGCAGTGGGACTGGGCCATGTTCATCGGCACGATCGGCTTCTTCTTTACGCTGCTGTTCCTGTTCATCCGGTTCCTGCCGATGATTTCGATTTTTGAGATGCGCACGATCCTGCCGGAAGCAGAGGTTGAGGAATAAGCGATGTCTGCTCGGCCACCACTCATTCATCACCCGCGTCATGCGCCGCCACTGTACGGCGTGATCGCGGAGTTTGAGGGTCCGAACGAGTTGGTCCATGCCGCGGAAAAGGTTTACGAAGCGGGCTACCGGCGCATTAATGGCTATTCGCCGTATCCGATTGAAGAGCTTTCGGAAGCGATCGGGTTCACGCACACGAGTTTGCCGCTGATCGTTTTTATCGGCGGCGTGATCGGTGGATTGAGCGGGTTTTTCATGCAGTACTGGATAGAAGTGATCGACTATCCGCTCAACGTCGGCGGTAAGCCTTACAACAGTTGGCCTGCTTTCATTCCGATTACTTTTGAAATGACGGTGCTGTTCGCGGCGTTCTCGGCGGTTTTGGGAATGCTGGTGCTGAACAAGCTGCCGCAACCGTATCACCCGGTCTTCAACGCGCCGAACTTCGCGCTCGCGACGCGCGACCGGTTCTTTCTGGCGGTTGAGGCAAACGATCCGAAGTTCGATCACGACGCGGTGGTGCAGTTGTTGAAAAGTTTGCATGCGATCGAAGTTAGTGATGTCGAGGTTTAAGCAAATTCTCGGGATTGGGGTTCTGTTGATCGGCGTGTCGGCTGGCACGGCGTGTCGGCGAGACATGCAGGATCAGCCGAAGATGAAGCCGTATCGCGGGACGTCGTTCTTTGGTGACGGGCTTTCGATGCGGCAACCGATTCCGGGAACTGTGCCGCGCGGTTTTCTGCGCACGGATACTGAGCTCTTCACGGGTAAGAAATCGAACTCCTCTTCATCCGTGTCTACTGCTCCTTCAACCACAAACCCGTACACGGATGACACGGATACTTTCCCATTTCCGATCACTAAAGAGACTGTCGAACGCGGACGACAGCGTTACGAGATCTTCTGTAGCGTTTGTCACGGCCTGACCGGCAACGGCGACGGCATGATCGTGCGCCGTGGCTTTCGCCGCGCCGCTTCGTTCAATGACGATCGTTTGCGCCAGGCGCCCGTGGGCCACTACTTCGACGCGATCACCAACGGCTGGGGCGCGATGCCGTCCTACGCATCACAGATTCCCGTGCAGGATCGCTGGGCCATTATCGCCTACGTCCGCGCACTGCAACTGAGCCAGCAAAACGTGCAACTGACGGCGCCAGTGCCTGGCAGTTCGCCATTGCCGTCACCAACACCAGCCGCCGGAGGACATCAATGAGTCAATCATTCAATCCTCCGCCGCAGATTGTATCGATCCGGCAACCGGCACTCCTGGTGGGCGGCTCGTTCCTGGTTTTGCTGCTCGGATCGGCGTTTCTCGATTGGCGACAATTTTTCCAGGCGTACCTTCTCGGCTGGACGTTCTGGACCGGCATCGGCGTCGGCTCGCTCGCGCTTTTGATGTTGCAACACCTGACCGGCGGCGGTTGGGGTTTTGTCATCCGGCGCATTTTGGAAGCGGCGACGCGATTGCTGCCGATAATGGCGCTGTTGTTCATTCCGGTCATAATCGGCGCGCACTCGATCTACCCGTGGAGCGATCACGAGGTGCTGGAGCACGATGCGGTCGTGGCGTTCAAGACGCCTTATTTGAACGTGTCGTTCTTCATCGTGCGCACGGTTATTTACTTCGCCGTCTGGATCGCGCTCGCCTACTTTTTGAATCGCTGGTCGCTCGAACAGGATCGCACCGCCGACAATCGCTACACGAAAAAGATGCGCGTGTTGAGCGGTGGCGGCATGGTCGCGGTGATTTTCAGCGTCACGTTTGCTTCGGTCGACTGGTACATGTCGCTCGAGCCGGAATGGTTCTCGACGATTTACGGTTTCATCTTCGTCGCATCGTGGAGTTTGAGCGCTCTGGCTTTCGTGATCGCGATGCTGGCGTTTCTGACGAGAGATGAACCACTGAAACACGTCGTAAAGCCGCTGCACTTCCACGATCTCGGAAAGCTGCTGCTCGCGCTCGTGATGTTATGGGCGTATTTCGCGTTTTCGCAGTACCTGATCATCTGGTCGGGAAATCTGCCGGAAGAGATCGGTTATTACCTCGAACGCACGCACGGCTTGTGGGGCGCGGTGATTATCACCATCGGGCTGCTCCACTTCGCGGCGCCATTTCTGTTTCTGCTCTCGCGCAGTCTGAAACGAAATCCGCAGCGGCTGGTGCTGGTCGCGTTGTTGATTATCGTCATGCGCATGGTCGATCTGTTGTGGATGCTGGTGCCCGCGTTTAAGGAGCATCACTGGATCTGGCTCGATGTGATTGCGCTACTCGGTTTTGGTGGATTGTGGCTCGGACTGCTGGCGTGGCAGTTGAGCAAGCGAGCGTTGATTCCGATCAACGATCCGCAGTTTGAGTCAGTAATGGCTACGGATGTACACAGATGACACGGAACGGAAAGAGTAACGGTCATAAAACTGAAACGCCGGACGTTTCGCACATTCGAAACGTCGAGGTCGAACACGAAGCGAGCGACGTCAGTGTGTCCGGAGTCGCGACGTTTGTGGCAGTGCTGACAATCGCGACGATCGCGATTTCATTGGGCATGGTTGTGCTTTTCAAATACTTCGACGCACAGGCAGCGAAAGAGCGTCAGCCGGGTCCGATGGCGTTGTCAGATAAAGAACGACTGCCGCCCGAACCGCGTTTGCAGGCGGCTCCGGGCTTTGCAGTGACGTTGGAAGACGGACAGCGAGTCAATCTACAGAACCGGGAGCCACAAGCGGAATACCGGGTTTTGCGACAAGAGTGGGAAAAAATACTGAGCGGTGAAATGAAGGATCAATCCGGCAATCCAGTTGCGATTCCGATTGACCAGGCGATCGATAAGGTTGTTTCCGGCGGTGGCTTGCCAACGCGAGCACAGAGCGCGCCCGGCAAACTGACGGACTACGCGATCAGCATGCCGACGGCCTGGAGTTCCGCGCGCGAGACTGAGAAGAAGTTGCAATGAAATCAGGCGGGAAAGTTTTACCAAAGTTCTTGTTAGCGATTTTGTTTGTGGTGCTGGCGTGGTCCAACGTGCCCGCGCAAGCGCCGCCGGGACCGAGTTCGCCGCTTTACGGCGCGCGGCCGGCAAGCGGAAATCCTTCGACGGGATTACCACAGGCTTTGCAAGAAGTGCGCATCGATCAGAAGCTCGATCAACAGCTTCCGCTCGATCTCACGTTTCGTGATGAAAGCGGCCGCGAAGTTAAGCTCGGCCAGTACTTCGGACATAAACCGGTGGTGCTCGCGTTTGTTTACTACGACTGCCCGATGCTCTGCACGCAGGTGCTCAACGGCATGGTGACTTCGTTTCGGGTGTTGCCGTTTCAGATGAGCAAAGAGTACGACGTGGTGACGATCAGCTTCGACCCGCGCGAAACACCAGAGCTCGCCGCGAAGAAGAAAAAAGTTTACGTCGACTATCTGCCGGAGAAGATGCGCGCCGGCGCCGAGAATGGCTGGCACTTCCTGACCGGAGATCAGGAAAACATCGCAAAGATCACTGATGCCGCCGGATTTCGTTATCGCTGGGACGAGAAGACGCAACAGTTTGCGCACGCCAGCGCCGTGATGGTAACGACGCCGCACGGAAAACTTTCACGTTACTACTACGGCATCGAGTATCCGGCTCGCGACCTGCGCCTCGGTTTGATCGAATCGTCGGCAAACAAGATCGGTTCGCCGGTCGATCAGTTACTGCTTTATTGCTATCACTACGATCCGGCTACGGGTAAATACGGCGCGGTCGTGATGAACATCATGCGGATTGCCGGTGTGATTACTTTGTTGGGTATCGCTGCGATGTTGCTGCTACTGAAAGCACGAAATACTGCCGCCACACCGACAACGTCCGGAGGAGCGGCTCTGTAATGCAGGGATGGATTCCATTAGTTCCTGAAAGTGCCTCCTCGTTTTCGTGGCACGTCGACGCGCTCTATTTCTACTTGTCGGGCGTGACGCTGTTCTTTACGTTGCTGATCTCGGGCGTCCTGATTTTCTTTACGGTTCGTTATCGCCGCCGCACGCCCTACGAGATTCCCCGGCCGATCGCCGGTTCGCACAAGCTCGAAACGCTCTGGACGATCATTCCCTTCCTCATCGCGATGACGATGTTTGGTTGGGGCGCCAAGCTTTATTTCGAACAGTACAAGCCACCCGCAAATGCGGTTGAGGTTTATGTCGTCGGCAAGCAGTGGATGTGGAAACTGCAACACGCCACCGGCCAACGCGAGATCAACGAACTGCACGTACCCGTCGGACGCAAGATCAAGTTGATCATGACGTCCGAAGACGTGATTCACGATTTCTTTGTGCCCGCGTTTCGCACCAAGGCCGACGTCGTGCCGGGCCGCTACACAACGCTGTGGTTCGAAGCGACAAAGCCGGGCAAGTATCACCTGTTCTGCGCTGAATACTGCGGCATGAACCACTCGGGAATGACTGGTTCGGTTTACGTGATGGAACCGCGCGAGTTTGATAACTGGCTCGCCGGAAACACGAGTAACACCAGTCCAGCCGCAGCGGGACAGCAGTTGTTCCAAACGCTCGGCTGCGCTTCGTGTCACGGCGCAAACGGCGAAGGCGGACGCGGTCCGACACTCGCCGGACTTGTCGGCCGTGATACACCGCTCGAAGGCGGACAAACAGTACGCGCCGATGAGGCTTACATTCGCGAGTCGATTCTTAATCCCGGCGCAAAGATCGTCGCGGGCTTCCAGCCGATCATGCCGACGTTCCAGGGACAGGTTACTGAGGATCAGTTAGTACAGTTAGTCGCATTTATTAAATCGTTGCCGGGCGGAACCGGAGCGACCCCAGGCGCATCGCCTGCGGCTGCAAACCCGCTTCCATCGCCACGGGCATCAGGTTCACCTACGCAAAACATTCGCTAGCGCGTGGGGGAAGTTTTTATGCAACCAATAGAGTCATTCGAAGTACCGGCACCACCGAAGGTCAACTACATCAACGCCAAATACGGGTTGAAGTCGTGGTTGTTGACCAAGGACCACAAGCGCATCGCGCTGCTCTACCTCGGTTCGATCACGTTCTTCTTCTTCATCGGCGGTCTTTACGCCATGATGATTCGCCTGGAGCTGCTAACTCCGCAGGGCGATCTTTTGCAGTCGACCACCTACAACAAGGTCTTCACTCAGCACGGCATCATAATGATCTTTTTCTTTCTGATCCCGTCGATACCGGCGACGTTGGGAAACTTCCTGATCCCAATGATGATCGGAGCAAAAGATCTCGCGTTTCCCAGGATAAATCTGCTCAGTTGGTACATTTATCTGCTCGGCGGCATCGTAACAATCTACGCTTTGCTCGCCGGCGGCGTTGATACGGGTTGGACTTTCTACACGCCCTTCAGCACGACGTTTTCAAACTCGTACGTGGTCGCCACGGGTCTCGGAATCTTTATCAACGGCTTCTCGTCGATCCTGACCGGACTCAATTTCATCGTCACGATCCACACTATGCGCGCGCCGGGAATGACGTGGTTTCGCATGCCGCTCTTCCTGTGGTCGCACTACGCCACCAGCCTGATCATGATCCTCGGCACGCCGGTGATCGCGATCACTGTCGTGTTGCTGGCGTTTGAACGGCTCGCAGGTGTCGGCATTTTCAACCCCGCACTCGGCGGCGACCCGGTACTGTTTCAGCATCTGTTCTGGTTCTACTCGCATCCGGCCGTCTACATCATGGTCTTGCCGTCGATGGGCGTGATCAGTGAACTGATCGCAAACTTCTCGCGCAAGAACATCTTCGGCTACAGCTTCGTCGCGTTTTCGAGCCTCGCGATTGCGGTGTTCGGGTTTCTGGTGTGGGGACATCACCTGTTCGTGGCGAGCCAGTCCGTTTACGCGGGAATGATCTTCTCGTTCCTGAGTTTCGCGGTCGCGATACCGTCGGCGATCAAGGTGTTTAACTGGACGGCGACGCTTTACAAGTCGTCGATCTCCTACGACACGCCGATGCTCTACGCGCTCGGTTTCATCGGCCTGTTTACGATCGGCGGCATGACCGGATTGTTTCTGGCTTCGTTAGCGGTCGACGTTCACCTGAGCGACACGTACTTCGTCGTTGCGCACTTCCACTACATCATGGTCGGCGGAGCGCTGATGGGTTACCTCGGCGGCCTGCACTACTGGTGGCCGAAAATTAGTGGACGCATGTATCCGGAAGGTTGGGGACGTTTCAGTGCGCTCGTGATCTTCGTCGGGTTTAATCTGACGTTCCTGCCGCAGTTCATCGCCGGTTACCTGGGTATGCCGCGTCGTTATCACGCGTACCCGCCGGAGTTTCAGGTGTTCAACGTGCTTTCCACCGCGGGCGCTTCGATACTCGGTTTCGGAATGTTGATTCCCGCGATCTACTTCGTGTGGTCGATGCGTTACGGCAAAATTGCGGAAGCAAACCCGTGGCACTTGCCGGGACTCGAGTGGCGCACACAGTCGCCGCCGCCGACCGAGAACTTCGAAGTCACGCCGATCGTCACGTGGGAAGCTTACGAATTTGCGCCGCCTGAAGAGACGGAAGTAGTCGGAAAGTTTGGTCCGGAACTCGAACGGATTTAGTTAGGAGTTAACTTGAGCCACGCAGCAACACAAGACGCCCACGGCCATCCGGCGCTCCAGCACCATTTTGAAAACATGGAGCAGCAGCGCGAGGCGGGCACGATCGGCATGTGGGTCTTCCTCGTCACCGAGCTCATGTTCTTCGGCGGGATGTTTCTCGCCTATGCGCTGTATCGGAGTTTTAATCCGGCGGCGTTTGCGTCGGCCAGCAACCACCTCGACATCACGCTCGGCGCGGTGAACACGGGTGTGCTGATCGTCAGCAGCTTCACGATGGCGATGGCGGTCTATTTCACGCAAGTCGGCAAGACTCGGCCGCAGATCATCTGTCTCGTGTTGACGTTGATTCTGGGCCTGACGTTTTTGGGTATCAAAGCGGTCGAGTATCACGACAAGTACACCGATCACCTGATTCCGGGCCACCTGATTCCGAGCAGGCCGTTTGGTCCGGCCGTGCAGGAAGAGGGACAACCGCTCGATCACCACAAGTTGCACCTGTTGCCGGGGGCGACGGTGCGGCAGGTCGAGATGTTTTACTGGATCTACTTCGCAATGACCGGCATGCACGCGCTGCACATGATCATCGGTGCGGGATTGTTGACGTATCTGATTATCTTTTCACTCAGGGGGCGCTTCGATCCGGAGTATCACGGGCCGGTTGAGATCATCGGGCTTTACTGGCACTTCGTCGACATCGTGTGGATTTTTCTGTTTCCGTTGCTGTACCTGCTCGGGCGACACTTTGAGCACGGATAGTTTGGTATGAGCGAACACATTGTTCCGGTAAAAATTTACTTTGCGATCTTTCTGGCGCTGCTGGTGGGCACGGCGCTGACGGTTCTCGCTGCCTTCGTCGATTTTCCGTGGCGGTTTAATACGATTGTGGCCCTCACCATCGCGTCAGTGAAGGCGACGCTGGTCGTGCTTTATTTCATGCACGTGCGTTACAGCCCGCGACTCGTTTGGGTGATCGTGGCTTCGGCGTTGTTTTGGATGGGGATTCTGTTCGCTTTTACGTTCAGCGATTACTTCACCCGCGGCTGGCTCTCGATCGGCTACTAATGAGGCATGTCGCTGCGATGTAGCGACGCCTCTTTCACCTCGATCAACCGTTTACAGGATGGACAGTTGAGCCGAATCGTGGCGTCAGACGTTTTGATCGGCGCGCCACAGTACGGGCAGACGCCATCGACCTCGTTGCGTTGAAACAGGTCGCGCATCATGAACACGGGCAGGATCAGGCCCGCGAGCAGCAGCGGAATGCCGAAAATGAGACCGATCGTAGCGCTTTGGCCGAATGTCAGGCTGATAATCAGGCCGGCAAGGAAGAGTACGAGGCCGAGAGCAATGCTGAATGAGAAACTATAAGCACTGTCGAAAGTGCGGCCGGGCTTTGCAACTTCCGGTCTATCCTGATTCATTTGAAGACCTCCTGGAGGGTGGTTGTAGCACGGACTTTACCACAGATCCGGGCCTTCCGTGCTAGTCTCTGGCAAATATGACTCCTTTCGAAAACTTTCTTAACGAACATGACGAAGAGGCGTGGTCGGCGGCGTTGACGACGCTTTTGCGGTCGATTCATGAAGTGGATCGCAACGCCACGCAGATCTGGTTTTCGTTTTATCCGCTCGGGCTGTTTCAGGCTTTGGAACGCGCGGAGGATCCGCAGAAACTCGCGCAACAGCTACTGATGCAGGGCAATTACGTTCTGCGCGACCAGATCGATTCGTCGCACACGTTTCTTTACGGGCATCGGTTCTGGCCGGAAGTGAAACGGGAGACGCTGAAACATGCGCGGGAGTTCGGTGGTCAGGGTTCGCTTTCCGATCAGATTTTATCGGTAGCGCAGAAGGTTGCGGCGAAGGCCGATGTGTCGCTGGTTGTTGGGATCACGGCGGTGGCGTTTATGACGATCCGGCAGGTTGGACTTGAAGCGTTTGAACAGTCGCCCGGGAAAGTGATGATCGACAAGAAGCACGCGCGCAGGTCGGCGGAAGATGTTTTACGCGAACGTGCCAAGGACGACAGTCAGGGGCTATTCGGGTTTTTGCGCACGGTGAATAAGAAATGGACTGTGACTTACGACGAGAACGACGATGCGGCGAAGTATCGTTTGAACCACGTTCAGGATCTCGCGTGGGGCGCGGCTGACGATCGTTCGAAAAACTGGCGCGAGATCGATCCGCGGCGAGTCGAGGGACCGATTCCGGTTGAGTGTCGCTCCGCGTCGTGCGGGACGTGTTGGGTTGGAGTTCTCGGCGGCGCCGAAAAACTCTCAGACGTCGCGGCGCGCGAAGGCAAGAAGATCAAAGAGTTCGGCTACATCGACACGACCGAATCCAAACCCCTCATCCGCCTCGCCTGCCAGGCCCAGGCCCACGGCGCCGTCTCCATCGTCATCCCACCGTGGAACGGTGTGTTCGGGAAGTATTTGAAAGCTAAGAAACGTGAGTCTGAAAGTTAGGCTGCGACCTGAACGAAAGTAGAGTCGGGACTCGGGTCGGTGCTTGGTTCAGGAACCTCATACCCTTCCTGCTTCAAGCCGTCGATGTGAAACTGAATTGCGTCCCGCATGTTAGTTTCAACCTCTTGTCGCGTGTCGCCGGTTGAAGCGCAGCCCGGTAAATCAGGTGAGTAAGCTGAGTATCCGGTCTCAGTCTCTTCAATGATGATTAGGTACTTCTTCACAGTTTCACTCCTGCCTGTTTCAAAATACAGCTTAACGTTCCGAGAGCCAAGTCAAAAGTATCGCGTCAACTTCGCCGCGTACTGTTCAGTTTGATAACGCGTTTTGAGTTCAGCCTTCAGGCTGCCGTTTAGCGACCAAGCTAAAGCTTGAACTCCAAACTGAGTACACTTCGCTGCGGTGCTGCTCTAAACATGCTATCTTGACGCCTTCGTAACTCTTCGATGCCTGGACCAGAACGCAAAGCCGGTGCGCATGCGCCGCCTCTACTTTTTGTGCTTGCCGCTGCTTTGTTGTGGAGCACGGGTGGGCTTTTTATTAAGTGGACCAGTCTTAGTGGATTAGAGCTGTCGTTTTGTCGTTCGTTCTTTGCCGCGATAACGGTGGCGATTGTCACCCGCCATGAGGGGTTTGGGTTGAATCGGGTGACGGCGTTTGCCTCGGTGCTGTATGCGGTGCTGTTGATTCTGTTTGTCCTCGCGACGAAAGAGACGACCGCCGCGAATGCGATTTTTCTTCAATACACCGCCCCGGTTTATCTGCTCGTCCTCGAACCACTGATCTACAAGGAAAAGTTTCGCTCGCGCGACCTGATCACGGTGCTCGTGTGCGTCGGCGGCATGGCGCTGTTTTTTGTGGGCCAACTGCGGCCGCAGGACGTCACCGGCAACTTGCTCGCGCTCGCTTCGGGTTTGTGTTTCGCGCTTTATTTTCTGTCGCTGCGCCATCCACAAGCGCGCGAAGTGAATCGAGCTTCATCAGTGATTTACGGCAACATCCTCGCGGTGATCATCACCGCGCCGTGGGGACTCGCAGCGATCCCGAGTCTCACTTTCCACGATACGTTCAGTGTCGTCTACCTGGGCGTGGTTCAGCTCGGAATTGCTTACGCACTCTTCACCTTCGCGATGGCGCGCGGCGTGAGGTCGCTGGACGCGGGAATTATTTGCTACGTCGAACCGGTGCTGAATCCCGTCTGGGTCTTTCTCGTTTTAGGCGAACAACCTTCGCGTTGGGCGCTACTCGGCGGCGCGATCATCGTCGCCGCAGTCATCATTCACATGCTCCTCGACGCGCGGTTGAAGAAATCCGCCAAGCAATGGTCTAAAGCATCCATTTAGGACGGCTGTCGTAATAGCTCGGCGAGCGTTCGGGATAACGCTTCTTGTATTGTTGAAAACGCGCGAGCAGTTTCTCGTAGCGCGCATCCGAAGAGCGAATCTGACGGTGCGGAATGGCGCGCAGGTGGTCTTCGATTTTGCGCATGTTTCGCGGTGAAAAGCGCCAGTCGTAATCGCCGAGATCGTAAAGACTCGTAACTGCATAACCCTTCAACCGGCCCGAAAAATCAACAAACGGGTCGAAATAACTCCACGCTAAATCCCGCAGCGAACGGTAAACCGGCTTGCGTCCGTGAAGCCCGATATCGCGCGAACGCCCGATCGCTCCCCATCCGCCGTTCTGCTTGAAAACAAAAACCACGTGGTCCAGCAAATCCTGCGACTCGAGATCCAGCAGCAACGGCGGATACCCGTGCTGCTCCATAATCACCGCCGCCCCAACAGCGCACTCCAGACAATGCGCCTCGCCATGTTTAATCAATTCGCGGAACGATCGCATGGTCGGACCAATTTTTTCCCAATTGTACGGTAGAGAACTGAAGTACCGTTGTACTCTTAGCGGAGTATTGAGCCGTTGTACGAGCTTCCACTCAGCCGCAGTGAAGGCTTTTCGAGATACTTTGTTCATGGATATGACAAAAGCTTGAAGCCCCACTTGCCTGAATCACTCGCAAATGTCAGACTTACACGTCGCTAGAGTTTATAGCGCGATTAATAAATCTTTTGAATATGACTTCCAGCATGAACCAGCAGGCCGCAGCTTCACAAAAATCCCGCGCAGAACAAGAAACCGAGACCGAAGCAAACCGCTTGAGAGAGCAAGTGGAGGCAGCTTTGTCTATCGTCGCCCAACGCTCGCCAGACGAGTTTGACGCGTTGCAGACCGCCGCCGATCGAATCGAACGCGCCGCACGCGATCTGTCTGTCGCACTGCGCGAATTGGCCCAACAACGCAGGGCCACCGACGAATCTTAGTACAACTTTAGCAGTAGACGGTTTGAAGCGTTCGCCGTCTTTTTTATTGGAGAAAACTTGATGACTTCCATGCGCACTGAACGAACGACCGAACACCTCGGCCGTAAGAATACTTCCGTCGAGTTGGACGCGTACGGCATTAAAGAGCCCGCGCGCGTTTACTGGAATCTCAACACACCAGAACTCTACGAAGAGATCGTCCGCCGCAGTGAAGGTGTATTTTCAAATCATGGCGTGATCCTGGTCGACACCGGCGAACACACCGGACGCGCTGCGAAAGACAAAGCCATAGTGCGCGAACCCGGCAGTGAAGACAAAGTTTTTTGGGGCGACGTCAACAAAGACTTCCCACAGGCGAAGTTCAACGCGTTGAAAGAACGCATGATGGCCCATGCGAAAGGCCGCGATCTTTTCGTGCAGGACACGTTTGTCGGCGCGGATCCGCAGTACCGGTTGCCGATTCGCGTTATCAACGAGCTCGCGTGGCACTCGCTCTTCGCGCGTACGATGTTCATCAGCCAGACTGAGGCCGCGGGTCACAAACCCGAGTTCACGATTATCAACTTCCCGAGTTTCCAGGCCGATCCCCAACGCGACGGCACGCGCTCGCCAACGTTCATCCTGATGGACTTCAGCCAGCGGCTCGTTTTGATCGGCGGCACTTCCTACGCCGGCGAAACCAAGAAGAGTGCGTTTACGATCATGAACTACCTGTTGCCGCAACGCGACGTGATGAGCATGCACTGCTCGGCGAACGTCGGCGCTGAAGGCGACGTGGCGATCTTCTTCGGTCTCTCCGGCACCGGTAAGACAACGCTCTCCGCAGATCCGGAAAGACGTTTGATCGGCGACGACGAACACGGCTGGTCCGATAACGGCGTCTTCAATTTCGAAGGCGGTTGTTATGCAAAGGTGATCAAGCTGTCGGCGGAAGCAGAGCCGGACATTTATCGCACGACGAAGATGTTTGGCACGTTGCTCGAGAATGTTGTTTACGATCCGGTAACGCGCGTGGTCGATCTCGACGATCCGCGCAAGACCGAAAACACGCGGGCGTCGTATCCGCTCACCAGCATCGACAACATCGTTCCCGAAGGACGCGCCGGTCATCCGCGAAACATCATCATGTTGACGGCGGATGCGTTTGGAGTGTTGCCGCCGGTTGCGCGGTTAACTCCGGAACAGGCGATGTATCACTTCCTGTCGGGCTACACGGCGAAGGTTGCGGGAACTGAAAAAGGTATTAAAGAACCGGAAGCGACTTTCTCGACGTGCTTCGGCGCGCCGTTCATGGTGTTGCATCCGGGTGTTTACGCGGATCTGCTTGGTAGAGAAATGAACGAGCATCAATCGGCTTGTTGGCTGGTGAACACCGGTTGGAGCGGTGGTCCATACGGTGTTGGGAATCGGATGAAGATCGCCTACACGCGCGCGATGATTCGCGCGATACTCAACGGTACGCTGGCTCAGACCGATACGACGCCCGATCCGATTTTTGGTGTTGGGATTCCGGTTTCGTGTCCTGACGTTCCGACTGAAGTGCTGCAACCGCGTAATACGTGGACGGATAAAGATGCTTACGATCGTCAGGCGCAGGATCTCGCGCGGCGGTTCAATGAGAACTTCAAGAAGTACGAGGCGGGCGTTTCGGAAGCGGTTCGAGCTGTAGCTCCAAAAGCATAAAACCATCCACAGATTACGCAGAATCTGTGTAATCTGTGGATTGCTTTTTGGTTTTAACCTGGAGGCCAGCTAAAGGGACGGCCTGCAAGCACGTGAACGTGCAGGTGAAACACTGACTGCCCTGCCCCGGCGCCCGTATTGATCACTGTGCGATAGCCACCCTCATCGTGGCCTTCGTCGTTCGCGACTCTCGCACCCACACGAAGCAAATGCCCCAACAACGGTTCGTTCTTCTGCGTAGCATCGTCAAGTGATTCGAGGTGTTCTCGCGGGATCACCAACACGTGCGTCGGCGCCTGCGGATTGATGTCGCGAATCACCACGCAACGCTCGTCCTGCTGCACAATTTCCGCCGGTACCGTTCCCGCGATGATCTTACAAAACAGACAACTCTCGTTTGCCATTACTTCTCCTTAACTCAAAACCTCAAACCGGTTCGACAATTTCCTGAAGCTGACTCGTCGTCACTGGCGCTCTGATTCGTTCTATCTCCGCGCCGACATTCGATAGCTTCGCTTCGATCTTCTCGTAGCCGCGGTCGATGTGATAAACGCGATCGATCAGCGTCTCACCTTTTGCGATCAATCCCGCCAGCACCAGCGATGCCGACGCACGCAGATCCGATGCGATCACTTTCGTACCGGTCAGCGGAGTTGGACCATCGACGATCGCGCTACGCCCGTCAATATGAATTTGCGCGCCCATGCGTTGCAGTTCCGACGCGTGCATGAAGCGATTTTCGAAAACCGTTTCGATGATCTCGGAACGCCCGCGGGCCTGCGTCATCAGGACCATGTACTGCGCCTGCATATCTGTCGGAAACTGCGGATGCGGCTCAGTTGTAACGTCGCCGGCGACAAGCCCATCGGGACATGACACGGCCAATGTTGTCGGATTCAGTTCCTGAATCACAACGCCGGCGTGACGCAACTTCTCGATAACGCTCGTGAGATGATCCGGCCGGCAGTCTTTTATCTCGAGTTCACCGCCGGTCAGCGCCGCCGCCACGATAAACGTTCCGGTTTCGATTCGATCGGGAATGATCGTGTGCTCCGCGCCGCCGAGCGCCTCGACGCCTTCGATTTGAATCGTTTCGGAACCGGCGCCGTTGACGCGTGCGCCCATCTTGTTGAGCAGGTCTGCGAGATCGACGATCTCGGGTTCGCGCGCGGCGTTGTACAGCGTTGTAGTTCCGCGTGCTAGCGTCGCGGCCATCATCAGGTTTTCCGTTCCGGTGACAGTGACCTTGTTGAAATGGACGTCGGCAGCTCGCAAACGTCCATCCGCGGGCGCGCGTGCAACAACGTTACCGGCTTCGAGTTTCACTTGCGCACCAAACTTCTCAAAACCGCTCAGGTGCAGATCGATCGGCCTCGTGCCGATCGCGCAGCCGCCCGGTAACGAAACCTTCGCTTTACCAAACCGCGCCAGTAATGGACCAAGCGCCAGCACCGACGCGCGCATCGTTTTGACGAGTTCGTACGGCGCCTCAAAAACCTCGATGTGCGACGCGGAGATCTTGTGCGTCCGCAGTTCAGGGGTCAGCACGGTGGCGCCGATGTCCTCAAGTAAGCGCCGTTGTGTGATGATGTCGCGCACGTACGGAATGTTGTGCAGCGTGACAGTCTCCGACGTGAGCAACGCCGCCGCCATGCATGGCAACGCAGAATTCTTGGCGCCACTGATCGAGACTCGGCCCTGAAGAGGTTGGCCCCCGACGATACGAAACTTGTCCACGATTCCCGACAGATTAAATGAAGCCACCAAAAGGCACAAGAGGCATTAAAGGTCGCGCCTAGCCAACGGAGCGCGGGCGGCTCGCCCGCAAGTTACAACCGCGCCCGGTTTGATCCTTTGCGGGCGAGCCGCCCGCGCTCCAACGAAAAGGTGCGACAGGATTTCGCCCCGTCGCACCTGACCACCGCTCTCTTCCTTGTTAACTTTTACTGATTTCCCGATGCTTTTTGGATACGTATGCCGCCGTTGGTGGTCATCGCTTTGACGGTCGCGCCGCCGGCGCCGAGATTCACGGCGAGTTCCTTCCGGCGTCCTTCCATGGCGACCGGAAAGTCGATGCTGATGCCGCCGTTGACCGTTCCGGTTTGCAGGTGCGCCGAATAGTTTTCGGGAATCGACATGACCACGCCGCCGTTGGTCGTGCTGACGTCGAGTGTTTCGCCGTCCCAACGGTCGCCGGTAAGCTCGATAACTAATCCGCCGTTCGTGGTCGAACCTTTAACGGTTCCGCCAACGCGACGGAGCACGACGCCACCGTTTGTCGCACTGAAATCAATGCGGCCGTTTACTTCGTTGATGGCGATGCCGCCGTTGTGAGTTTCGATCGAAAGGTCCGCGCGGCGCGGTACAAAAATTTCGTAACTCACGTCCCAGTGGTAGTTTTGCCGGTTCTCAGGACCGTTCGCATAAATCTTCGCGCCACTGGTTTCGATTCTGATCTCCTTTGACAGCGACTCGGCTTCCGCCGCGGTTGGTGCGCCGGTTTGCACGCGTGCGCGCACCAACACCTGGTTCTGGTCCCAACCCTTCACTGAAACGCCGCCGTTTTGCTTGCCGTCGATCGCGATCGTGCCGCCGCTGAGCGCGAGCGTCTGTTCGCGAATTTCGCAGTTGCCGACGAGCCGGTCGTTGTACCAACTATCGCGGCACTCGAGCGAACCATCTTTTTTAATTTTGAGCTTATCGCCCTTTTGGGCCAGGCCGGAAATGCCGACAGTGGCCACAAGTGCTGCCACGAGCACACTACGTCCTAAAAACCTCAACATAACGTCGGTCTCCTTTTGCATCGTCTGGGGTTTATTTGTCAGTTCGCGGTTCTGAATCGTAAACACCACAAGGTTGAGGGTTGTGACAGGAAAATCAGTTCTTTTGGAGGATGACGATTCGCGGAATGCCTTGTAAGTCCGGGCGAATTTCTTTGAGAGTCCAGATGTTTGGGTCGATGAGATGTTGGATTGTTTCGCCTTGATCGAAACCGATTTCCATCAGCAGATGGCCGTGTTCGCTGAGGAAACGTGGTGAGTCGTTGAGTAAACGTCGAATGACGGTTAGGCCGTCGTCGCCGGGTGATAGCGCGACCAGCGGTTCGTGATCGCGGACTTCGCGCTGTAAGCCGGAAAGCGCGTTCGCGGAGACATAGGGCGGGTTAGAAAGGATCACGTCAAACAGATCTTCACCTGCTCTTAACGCTGCAAAACAGTCTGAAAGTTTGAACTCTATTCTGTCGTGAACCAGGAGGTTGCGCGCATTCTCTCGCGCAACTTCCAAGGCGGCTTGAGAAACATCGACAGCCACAGCGCGTGCATCCTCACGTTCGCACAGCAACGTGATCGCGATGCATCCCGATCCAGTTCCAACGTCGCAAATCAAAGAATCACTTTTCATCAACTCCAACGCCGCTTCAACCAGCAACTCAGTTTCCGGACGCGGAATCAGCACGTCCGGCGTAACGCGAAACGCGCGTCCGAAAAAATCCTGCGTTCCAGTGATGTACTGCGACGGCTCACCCGCCGCACGGCGCGCGACCGCGTTTTCAAAACGTTTCGATTCCTCTTCGCCAAGCTGATCTTCCGCATGACTGATGAGAAACGTCCGGTCTTTATTAATCACATGCTCCAACAATGCACTCGCTTCGCGCCGCGCGTCCGCCACGCCACCCTGGTCTAACTCCCGCGACGCGCGCTTTAAAGCTTCTGCTATTGAAATTATCGTCATGCTCTGAGTTCAAGCTTTAGCTTGCTCGTCAGATGCCGCCTAAAGGCGGAACTCAAAACGCGAACCAGCTTTTCGGAATTGAGTTATAATTCGCCGTCTAAATAAAGCATAAGAACGAGTCTCGTTCCTCCCGTGGCGTCATGAACCCTCGAGCCCCAAGCTTGAGGGTTCTGACGTAAATAGGGAACGAGTTTAAACAAAGTTTGAACAGGGGTACACGTGGGTACACTTTCAAAAAGCTTGCTCCTCTTTGGTCTCAACTGGCTCGACGCCCAACTGACAATCATTTGGGTACGCCTGAACGTCGCCACCGAAGGCAACGCACTGATGGCCAACCTGCTCGATCACAGCGAACTCTCGTTTATGCTTTTCAAACTCGCCATCGGCGGCTTCGCGGCTTTCGTACTTTACCGCTGCTCGCATTTGCCGCTCGCCAGACGCGGACTTTCCGCCGCACTCGTTGTCTATGCCGCGCTGATGGTCATTCACGCAGCAACCGGCTGTTACGCGCTCGGCTGGCAGGAGCCGGTGCAGGTGATTGCGTACGTCAGCAGCCTTCCCGGCGCTTTCGTTTCGCTGTTTGCGTGAAACTCTTCCCGGCGATTTTCAGTAAGAACTTACTCGTTTTGAGTTCAGCCTTTAGGCTGCCGCTTTTCGGACAAGCTAAAGCTTGAACTCAAGGCGCCACCCGTTTTAAAGTTGTGTCGCTCTGGCCCAGTTCAACACTGAGTGACACAACGAGTGCCCGGTCGAAAGGCATCCTAGCGCCATGCTGCCGATGTCGCAAAAGAGTCTACCGAAAGAGGGAAGAAGTTCCATGTACAGACTTTCCACACGCCAGGTCTTATTAATCGCTCTTATTTCAGGAATATTCGCCGCCGGAATCGTTACCCTTGTCGATCGTTTCAACAATCGCATGCAGTCTTCCGAGGCTGCGTTCTCAGAAAATGCGCCGGCGGGAATCACCGATCCCTCGACCGCGACTGACGAACAAAACAACATCGAAGTCTATCGCACGCTCAGCCCGGGCGTCGTCTTCATTCATTCAACTTCCTACGCCCGCGACTTCTTCGGCTACGTCGAGCAACAGGAAGGCTCCGGCTCTGGTTCGATTCTGGACCAGGAAGGAAATATCCTGACGAACTATCACGTCATCGAAGGCGCGCAAAAGCTTTCGGTTAGTCTCGGTGGCAAGAAAGATTATCCGGCGGAAGTCGTCGGTGGCGATCCCGACACGGACCTCGCAGTAATTCGTCTCACGGAGAAACCGGCCGGACCGCTAACCGTGATTCCGTTGGGTGATTCCGAAAAGTTGGTCGTCGGACAAAAAGTTCTGGCGATCGGTAATCCGTTTGGTTTGGACCGCACGTTAACGACCGGCGTGATCAGCGGTCTGCAACGCCCGATTCGCGCGCGTAACAATCGCCTCATCGAAGGCGCGATTCAAACCGACGCGTCGATCAATCCCGGTAACTCAGGTGGTCCATTGCTCGACTCGCGCGGCCGCATGATCGGAATCAACTCGCAGATTCTTTCGCCGTCCGGCAGTTCGGCGGGTGTTGGCTTTGCTGTTCCCGTCGGAATTGCGAAACGAGTCGTGCCGCAGATCGTGAAATTCGGTTCGGTACGACGTCCCAAACTCGGCATCAGCACACGCGACGTTGCGGCGTTTCGCAATCAAGTCGATCTTCCGGTTACCGACGGTGTGCTGATCATTCAGGTCGCACGCGGCAGTGGCGCTGCCACGGCGGGACTGCGCGGAATGGCGGCCACGGAGATGGGCGATTACGAATTGGGTGATATCATTGTGGGCATCGACAACGACAAGGTGGGAAACTCAGACGATCTGTTCCGTGTCCTCGACAAACATCAGATCGGCGAAGTCGTGCAAGTGCAAATCTGGCGCAACGGGCGGAGGATGTCGGTTCCGGTGCGGTTGATGGAATCGAGCAATAGCGCCAGGTAAGTAAGCAGTTATGTATCAGTTGATTTATGCACCAGACTACCCACTTCTTCAACGTGGGTTACGGCTGGCTATGTAAACACTGTAGTTCGGCGGCTGCTGAGCAAAAGCAGCAGGACCGGCATAACCACGCCGTTCATCACCCACAACCTTTGGCGTTCGCCAAGTGGACAGACGAATCCCGCAGCGGTTTGATATGTCCCCGCTGCGGGATCGAAGAACACTTCAGGCGGCGTTTCTAACCGGCCCGATCCGTTAAATCCGTGTCTATCCGTGGCCAAACTCTTCTTTGTAATCACGGAAGCTGCGCGTGATCGCGTCGAGCGCCTCTGTCCGATCGTAAACGTGCGTGATCTCAACTTTCTTCGGCTCGTCACCCGGAAGCTGTTTGTAACTCAGAAAGTAGTGCTTTAACCGATCGACGAGTCCCTGCGGCACGTCGCAAACTTCCATAATGCGACCGTAAGCAAGATCGTCTTCCAGCACAGCGATGATCTTGTCGTCAGCCTGGTTTCCATCGATCATCCGTAACCCGCCGATCGGCCGCGCGCGCACGAAGAAATTTCCCTGGGCGAAAGTCTTCTCAGACAATACGCAGATGTCCATCGGATCTTTGTCGCCGTCGATGCCGGTTCGTCCGGTGCGCCGTTCAACCAGTTCGCCCACCTCACGGCCGCAATAGCTTTGCGGGATGAAACCGTAAAGCGTCGGGCACATCGACGAGAAACGCTGCGGACGATCGACCCGCAAGTGGCCTGATATTTTGTCGAGCTCGTACTTCACTGCATCGGTCGGGACGATCTCGATGTAAGCATTGAGCGATTCGGGACTTCTCGGTCCCGGACTCACGCCATGCCACGGATGCGCTTGAAAGAGTTGTTTCTCCATAGTTGTTGAATTCATAGCCACTAAAAGGCACAAAGGTGTTCACCAAATCTTTGTGCTTCTTTGTGGCCGCAATCCTTCAAAAGCTCGAATGCTTCGGAACATTCCGGCGTGCGATGATAGAATGCCGCGAGCCCCGAAACCAAACTTCGCCATGGCCGCCACTGCCGAAATCGTTGCCAAACCCGTCGCCAGTGCAATCTCGTTGCGTTGGATCATCGGCGCGCGCGACGATCTCGTTTGGTTTATCGGTTCGGTTGTTTCGAGCTATTTACTGCTCGTGCTTTACGTGAGCGGGCTCGTGCCGCTCGTGCCGATGGTGGCGCTTTGGGCCATACTCATCGACGCGCCGCACGTCTTCGGAACTTTCTCGCGCACTTATTTCGATCGCAGTGAACGACAGAACCGCAGCCGGTTGCTTTGGGGTTCGCTGCTGTTCTTTGCGATCGGTCCAGTGATGGTGCTCGCGGGCGCCGGTCTTGTGTTTTTCTTTGTCGCGGCGCTGTGGGCTTACTACCATCTCGTCAAACAGCACTACGGTTTCATGGTGCTGTACAAAAAGAAGAACGGCGATCTCGCACGGATCGATAACGCGCTCGATCGGTTGTTGCTGCTGTTTGCATTTAACTATCCGTTCGTCGAGTTCATCGCACGCGATCCGGAAGCGATGGCGCGTGTGCCCGCAGTGTTGCACGGCGGCGTGAATGGTCTTTCGAAAATACTACTCACGGGTACGATTCTGTTATTCGTTCTTTGGCTGGGACGACAGGTGCAACGCGCAATCACAGGCGAGCCGTTGGACGTGCCGAAATACCTGCTGCTCGCGGCCGCGATTCCGATGCACTGGATCGTCTTGTTGACGCCGATGCCGCACAAGCCTATCGCCATCGTCGCGATTCTAACCATCTATCACAACTTTCAGTATCACCGGTTGATCTGGTTTCACAATCAGAAGTACGCGGACAAGCGTGACAAGTATGGCGCGGCCGAGTTGATCAGTCGGCGCGTGTTTTACTACGTCGCGTTCGGCATCATTTTCGGTGTGCTCTATCAAGGCCCGCGACAGTTGCTCGGTTATCTCGGTTTGCAGAATGCCGCTGCCGGTGTCGAACAATCATTCGCGATTCAGTTGGGCATTTCGTTTCTTTGGGGCTACGCATTTATCCACTACTATCTCGACTCCAAAATCTGGCGCGTGCGCCGCGACCCAACGGTCGGGAAAGCGCTGCACATAAACTAAATGACCAAAACCGAAATCGAGTTTAAGGTGAACGGCGAGTCACACAAACTCGAAGTGTTTCCGATGGCGCGGCTGTTGGACGTGTTGCGTGAAGAGCTGCATCTGACCGGAACGAAAGAAGGTTGCGGCGAAGGCGAATGCGGCGCGTGTACGGTGAAGCTCGACGGGCAGATCGTGAATTCGTGTCTCGTACCGGTGGCTCAGGTTAACGGCGCTGACATCACGACGATTGAAGGCGTCGCGAATGGCGACCAACTGCACGCCGTGCAACAAGCATTTATCGACCACGGCGGCGCGCAATGTGGTATTTGTACTCCGGGGATGATTCTGGCGGCGATCGATCTGCTCGAACGCAACCCGTCGCCCACTGAAGCCGACATTCGCACCGGACTCGCCGGCAATCTTTGCCGCTGCACCGGCTACATGAAAATTTTCGAGTCGGTTGTTCAGGCCTGTCAAAAATGAGAGCTTACGTTCCCGGCTATCAACTAACCACACCCGCTTCACTCCACGACGCTCTCGCTCTTATCGGCAACGAACCGGGTGTTTGGAAACCATTTGCGGGCGGGACGGATCTGATGGTCCTGCTCGAAGCCGGCAAACTGTCGCATCGCAATTACGTCAATATCTGGCCTTTGCGCGAATTGCGCGGCATTGAGATCACGGACGAATACGTGACGCTGGGCGCTTTGACAACGTACACGGAAGTGCAGGCGAACGAGGTGTTGCAGCGTGAGTTTCCGATGCTTTGTCAGGCGGCGAGTGAAACGGGCGGGCTAGCAATTCAAAACCGGGGCACGCTTGGTGGAAACGTCGTCAATGCTTCACCCGCGGCCGATTCGCCACCGGCGCTGTTGGCTTACGACGCGGAGATTGAGCTGGTCTCGAGCAGTGGCTCACGGTGGCTTCCTTATGACGGCTTTCACACCGGCTACAAGCAGATGACGATGCGCGCTGATGAATTGCTGTCGCGCATTCGACTGCCGCGCATAGGTCCTATCGGTCCGATACGACCTATTCTTCATTACTATCGCAAAGTCGGCACGCGCAAAGCACAGGCGATCTCGAAAGTCTGCTTCGCCGGCGTTGCGAGAATGGAAGACACGCGCGTCGCGGATGTGCGCGTCGTACTCGGCAGCGTTGCGCCGATCGTTCTTCGCTGCAAACAAACGGAAGCCGCGATCCGTGGCCAACAGATCAACGACGACACCGTGAAACTCGCTCGCGAAACTCTGCTGCGCGAGATCGTTCCGATCGACGATATACGCTCAACTGCGGACTATCGACTCCGCGTTGCCGCGAATCTGCTTGTCGATTTTCTCGTAACTGCAAGATCGTAAATATCCTGACCCCTAAGGAAAATCTGAATGTCGACCCCTCTAATCGAATTTCGCCGAAACGCTATACAACCGGTTCAATGCATTAAAGACGCGTACGAGCTGATCAGGGATCAGTACTGGCTGTTTGTTGGTATCTGTGCGGTAGGACTTTTGGTCGCCTCGGCCGTGCCTTTCGGCATTCTGATGGGGCCGATGATGTGCGGCATTTACATGATCTTCTTCAAGAAGATGCGCAATGAGCCATTTGAGTTTGGGATGCTCTTCAAAGGGTTCGACTTCTTTGGACCAAGCCTGGTGGCCACGCTGCTGCACATGATTCCGGTTCTGATGATCGTTGTTCCGTCATACATCGTGTTCTACGTCGGCTTCGTGCTGTCGATCGCCGTGCAGGGTAACGAGCCGAACCCGGCCGCAATGCTCGGTGTGATGGGCATGTTTGCGATCTTCTGGTTTGTGATGATCATTCTCATCATCTTCATCTCGATCGGATTCACGTTTAGCTACACGTTGATTGTCGATCGAAAACTGCAAGCCATGGACGCGATCAAGTTGAGCTTCAAAGCGGCGATGGCAAACTTCTGGCGCATTCTGGGAATGACGCTGTTGACCGGTCTTCTATCTTTCGTCGGTTTGCTGCTGTGTTATGTCGGCGCGTTTCTGGTGATTCCGATTCAGTACGGCGCGATCGCAGTTGCGTATGAACGGGTGTTTGGACTGAGCGATCCTACTCAGGTGGCTTCGAACCTGCCGCCACCGCCGCCGTCTTTTTGAGATTGCATGTCGACTGTCGATCTGATCATACGTGGGCGAACGGTGGTGTCGGCGGACGCGATTGGTCCAGCGTCGATTCATGTCAGCGGCGAGAAGATCGTTGCGGTGCGGCCGTTTGACGACGTTTTGGAAAACTGTGAGATCGTCGAGGCCGATGATGATGCGGTGGTGATGCCGGGTTTGGTTGATACGCACGTTCACATCAACTCTCCGGGACGCACTGAGTGGGAAGGATTTCGCACCGCAACGCGCGCAGCGGCTGCGGGTGGCGTCACGACGCTGATCGACATGCCGCTCAACTCGATTCCTCCGACAACAACACTGGCTGGACTTAAAACAAAACTCGATACAGCAAAGGATGACTGTTTCGTCGACGTCGGGTTTTGGGGTGGTGTTGTGCCGGGGAACACGTCGGAACTGGCGCCGATGTTTGCGGCGGGTGTTGTTGGGTTCAAGTGCTTTCTGGTTCCGTCAGGTGTGGATGAGTTTCCGCACGTCACTGAAGACAATCTACGCGTCGCGATGCCGGAACTTTCACGGATTGGGGCGATGCTGATCGTGCATGCTGAGCTTCCGGTACCGGTGAAGGCTACCGAAGGAACTGATTACGAAGCGTTTCTTAATTCGCGGCCGCGCTCGATGGAGAATGAAGCCATCGAATTGATGATTCGTTTGAGTCGTGAATTCGGTACGCGCGTACACATCGTTCATCTTTCTTCGTCGGATGCGTTGCCGCTGCTGTGCGAGGCGCAGGCTGCGGGTGTGAAGATTACTGCCGAAACGTGTCCACACTATCTTCACTTCGCGGCGGAGACGATTCCGCATGGTGCTACGGAGTTCAAGTGTTGTCCGCCGATCCGCGAGAGTGAGAACCGCGAAAAGCTTTGGCGGGGTCTCGCTGATGGAACGATCGACATGGTCGTGTCGGACCATTCGCCCTGTCCTGTGAGCATGAAGCTGCGTGAGTCCGGCGATTTCATGACGGCGTGGGGCGGCATCGCGTCGTTGCAACTGCGTCTCCCGGTGACCTGGACCGAAGCACAATGCCGCGGCTTTTCGTTGCGCGACTTAACGAACTGGCTTTGCACAAATACCGCGCGCCAAGTCTCTTTAACGTCTCGCAAAGGCTCGATCGCTGTGGGTTGCGACGCAGACATCATCCTCTGGAACCCGAATAAAGAATTCATCGTCGACGCAGCGCACCTGGAACATCGCCACAAACTCACGCCTTATGAAGGTGAATCATTAAGCGGAGTTGTAGAAAAAACTTTTCTTCGTGGGAGAAAAATATATGATAGCCACAAAGAGGCACAAAATCAGTTAGAAAAAGGAAGTATCTTGTATGGCGGCAGATCCTCACAGCCATAGCATCTTCACACTATGCGACGTAATTCGAGAAACCAGCTTTGATATTCACAATTACTTGCGAAGCGGATTTAACGAGAAGATCTACGAGAACGCTCTCGCAAACCGACTCCGGAAAAGGGGCATACGAGCTGAACAACAGCAACGAATGAAGGTGTTTGACGAAGATGGAACAATACTTGGTCTACTAATCGCTGATCTCTTCGTGGAAAATTGCCTAATCTGTGAAATAAAGGGTTGTGACGCCTTGATCAATGCCCACACAGCGCAACTCCTGGGTTATCTTCGTGCCGCACGTATCACGCATGGCCTGTTAATCAATTTCGGCGCTCCGAAGCTCGAAATACGGAAGTATATCGTTAGTTAACACAAGTCTTTTTGTGCCTTTTTGTGGCTATGAACTTCACAGAACTTATCGATCTCGCTTCTGAAAAGGTTGGCGGTGCGGTGCTCGTCGCTAACGATGACTTCTTTGCGCCGAAAGAGAATTTGTTAAAGGCGAGCGACCCGATCTTTATCGAAGGCAAGTACACCGACCGTGGCAAGTGGATGGACGGTTGGGAGAGCCGTCGCCGCCGCACACCCGGCTTTGATTGGTGCATCCTGCGTTTGGGATTGGCGGGGATCATTCGTGGCGTCGTAGTTGATACAAGTTTTTTCCGCGGCAACTATCCCGAGCATTGCTCGCTTGACGGAGCTGCGTTCGAAGGACTGCCGACCGAAGAAGAATTGCTTGCTGAGTCGGTCCAATGGGCGCCGTTGTTACCGCAGTCGCCGCTAGCCGGCGATTCGCGCAATGAGTTTGCGATCGAACACAACGAACGCATCACACATCTTCGTTTCCGAATTTTTCCCGACGGCGGTGTCGCGCGGCTGCGCGTTTATGGTGAGGTCGTGCCCGATTGGGAACGGCTCAAACGCGCGGGTGGTCACATCGATCTCGCGGCGGCGGAGAACGGCGCGCTTGTACTCTCGTGCAGTGACATGTTCTTTGGTCATCGTCACAATCTGATCATGCCGGGCCGTGCCGCGGACATGAGCGATGGATGGGAAACAAAGCGGCGACGTGGTCCAGGACACGATTGGGCCATCATCAAACTCGCCCGGCCGGGACAGATACAAGCGATCGAAGTAGACACGTCGCACTTCAAAGGCAACTTCCCCGAGAGCTGTTCGCTCGAGGCGTGCAACGTTTCCGGCGCCGCGGATCTTAACGAACTGGTGTGGACCAGCGTTCTGACGCGCACCAAACTCCAGGCACACACGCAACATTACTTCGATCGCGAACTGACCGACGCCGGCGTCGTTTCGCACCTGCGATTCAACATCTTTCCGGACGGCGGCGTAAGTCGTTTGCGCGTGTACGGAACGTTGGCAGAGTGACAACGATGCACGATCTCGCGTGGTTGAACGAACTCGATCCCGAAGCAGTGCGCACGGAATTGTTGAAATGCTGCGGCGCGACAGGCTGGGCGGAAGCAGTCGAACGTGATCGGCCTTACGCGTCGCTCGAACAACTGCTCGCGAAAGCAACCGACGTTTGGTGGTCGTTGAACGAAACCGATTGGCTCGAAGCGTTTCGCAGTCATCCCAGGATCGGCGAGCGGAAAGCCGCGAACGCAGTTTCTGCACAATCGCAGCAGTGGTCGGCGCAGGAACAACAGGGAGTCCAGAACGCCGCACAGCAAACGATCGACAAACTGGCGCAGCTAAACCTCGATTACGAAAAGAAATTCGGTTTTATTTTCATAGTTTGTGCCACTGGCAAGTCATCTGATGAGATACTGGCGCTGCTCGAACAGCGACTGCCAAACGACGCGTCCCGGGAGTTGCCGATTGCAGCCGCCGAGCAAGCAAAGATCACCGAACTAAGACTTCGAAAACTAGTCGACTATTTATAAGCGGATTTCATGAGCACGATTTCCACCCACATACTCGACACCTCGCGCGGCGCGCCCGCAAGTGGCGTGGCCGTTTCTCTCGAAGTTCAGAACAACGACGAGAGTTGGACCGAGATGAGCCACGCATGGACCGACGACGACGGCCGCGTAAAGCCTTTTTTTCTCGTCGATCGTCCGGTGGCAAACGGAACCTACCGGCTGGTCTTCGACACTGAACCGTATTTTTCTTCGCTGAGTCTTGCCTGCTTCTATCCGCAAGTGACGGTCGTGTTCAATGTCGACGACGCATCGCAGCATTACCACGTACCGTTGCTGATCAGTCCTTACGGCTATTCGACCTATCGCGGAAGTTAGTACTTAGATCGTAGGTCTTGGATCTTAGTGCTTTGTTCTTTGTTCTTTGTCGAATTGTTGCTACGTCACAAGAACAAAGTACAAAGCACCAAGCACAACTACAGATGATTCTCGATCCGACTCTCAACGAATGGCTCAACCTTCTGTTTCGTTGGACACACGTCTTCGCCGGCATCATGTGGGTAGGTACGACGTACTATTTCACCTGGCTCGACGCGCGTTTGACTGAAGAAGAAAAGGCCGTCGCAGCCACCGGCGCGTCCGCACAGATTTGGATGGTCCATAGCGGCGGTTTCTACGTTGTCGAACGACGGAAAGTGCCGGACCTCGCGTCGCGCACGTTGCACTGGTTTCGTTGGGAAGCCGGCGTGACGTGGCTCAGCGGTTTCGCGTTGCTGGTGCTCGTTTATTATCTCGGCGGCGGCGCGTTGATCGACCGCGATGTTTATGACATCAGTCTCGGTTGGGCGGTAGTGCTGGGCATCGGCGTGATTCTCGCTTCGGGTTTTGTTTACGACGTGATGATGTCGTCGCCGCTGGGCCGACATGAAAAAGCGTTTGCAGTCGTTGCTTACGTTCTGATCGTGGCGCTTGCTTACGGGCTGACGCAGGTATTCAGTGCGCGCGCGGCTTACATTCATCTCGGCGCGATCTTCGGCACGATCATGGCCGCGAATGTTTGGATGCACATCCTGCCGTCGCAACGAAAGATGATCGCGGCGCTGAACGAAGGACGCAAACCTGACGAACGCCTCGCCGCGCGCGCGAAGTTGCGGTCCAAACAGAACACGTTCATGGCTGTGCCGGTCGTGTTCATTATGATCAGCAATCACTATCCCGGTGTGACGTACGGCGATCGTTACAACTGGATCATTCTTTCCGCACTCGTGCTCGCCGGCTGGATCGCCGCGAAGTTCATTCGGCGCGCGTAAGTTCAAATCGGCCACAGACAGACACGGAAACCACGGACAAGAGAAATACCTAAAGCCCAAAAGAAATCCGTGTTAGTCTGTGAAAGTCCGTGGCTCTCAATCAACTCGACAAACTAAAAACCAGTTTCGGTGAGCATGATGCGAAGCGAATGCAGTCGCTGCTTGAGCGCCTCGAGCGGAAGCGGGTAAATGATCCCGAGGAGCTGATTCGGCTTCACGAGTTGCTGATGTTTGTTCGCGCGTATCCTCACAACGCCACGGTGGCGCGGCTTGCTGAGGAGCAACTTCGCGCTTTTGCCGACAGAGTTTCGGCACTGCGCGAGCGTGAGGTGGATCTGTCGAGTCTCGAACACCCGAGCATCTCGGGTATCGCCGGTACGTCCGTGACGGACACGTTTGGCTTTTACATCGTTCGTTGGCTGGTCGAACATTTCTCAACACAACTCGCGATCTATTGGGAGTGGTTTGAGAATGAAAATCGTTTGGCTGAAACGTGGCCGCGTTTTATGCCGCTGCTTGAAGAAGACGCGAACGTCGAAGCGAATGTTCCTTATCGAAAGTGGCTGGCGGCGGCGCGTGGGCGTCAATCGGAGATCTCGTGGCTGGTCGAACGCTTCGACGAGCTAGCCCAACCCGATAAAGAAAAAGCGGAGCTCTACGACTCGCAACAGATCTACGTGCAGTGGACGCCGCGTTTTCGTTCGACACGAACCGGTCTGCGCGCGCCAGGAAGCAGTATGTTTTATCATCGCGACCCTTTTATTCAACGCCGCGATGTAAATTTCCGCGATGAGTTGAACGCGCCACCGCCGACGTTCGTTAAGTTATCTCGGCAAGACGGCGAACGTGCTTTGAACCTGGCGCTTGAAGCCTCGACGATTCGTTATCGTGAGCTTTACGGCTTTACGCACGGCGATCCGGCGCACGTCTATCAAACAGACTTGGGCCGCGGCGTTCAACTGCATCTCTTCGGTTTACCGCCCGAGAAGCGTCTGCCGCTACGCGCGTCTCACGCGACGATGATCTACAAAAACGGTGTGCCGATCGGTTACTTCGAAGGGCTCTCGCTGTTTGAACGAATGGAGAGCGGGTTCAATCTTTATTACACGTTTCGCGATGGTGAGACCGCGTGGTTGTATGCGCGAATACTGAACGTGATGCGTCACTTCGTGGGCGTAACGGCGTTTGCGATCGAGCCGTATCAGATCGGGCATGAGAACGAAGAAGGAATCGAATCGGGCGCGTTTTGGTTTTATCGCAAGCTTGGTTTTCGTCCGACGGAGCGGGATGCTTTGCGTCTGACGGAAAGAGAAGAACAGAAGATCGCGGAGCGAAAAGGTTATCGGACTTCAGCACGTACGCTGCGGAAGCTGGCGGAGAGTCCGATGATTTTAGAACTCGATCAGAAGCGTGTGGGCGATTGGGATCGGTTTCAGGTAAGAAAGATTGGACTCAGAGTGCAGGGGCGCAGGTTTGAATCGTTGGCGTCGTTGGTACGTGAGGCCAGTTGGAACACGGATGAAAGACAGATGTTAGAACGAATCGTGAGTGCAAAGCGCGCGGCTGAAGAGATGACGTACTTGAAGTTGATGCAACGGCACGAGCGGTTACGCGCGGAGATCATCAGGCTTGGTAGTTAACGATCCGGGCAGTTAGCGATTTGGTTCTCCAAAATCTTCGCCTCGGAAAAGTTTTCCAGTTTGCTGAAATACTCGGCTTCAGGATCCAATGCGTTGCGCGGTACGAGACCGACGATCTCGGTGCTGTCGATCTCGACGCCCAAGCGCGACGCCTCGCGACGTATCGCATTGTAAGCAGCGTCCATTCCGGTGACTTCATAATTCACCAGGTTCATAGACACCTGCACACAACTCCGCGTCGATAAGCGAAAGCCCAACGCCTTGAGAAACGGCAAACCGCCGTTGCGTGCTCTGATGCTTTTCGCGATCTGGCGTGCGATCGCGATGTCGTCACTGCGCAGCACGACGTTGAACGCGATCAGGAACGGACGCGCACCCACTGCGATCGCGCCCGAGGTGTCGTGGACCACCGCCGTGCCTTCATCGGGCGCGCGTTCGGGGTTGGTGGTGATCTGTTCGCGTAACAACTCCAAAGCACCACGCCGCACGTCCTCTAAATTGATTCGATCGGAACGCCGTGCGGCCTGCTCGTAAAAGTAAACCGGAATAGACAACTCGCTCGCGATGCGCTTGCCTGCTTCATGGGCCAACCGAACGCAGTCGTCCATCGTCACTGCATGGACCGGCACGAACGGCAACACGTCCGTCGCGCCCAGTCGCGGGTGTTCGCCCTGATGCGTGCGCATGTCGATCAGTGCCGACGCGCGTTTCACCGCGCGCACCGCTGCTTCAACTACATTCTCGGGTGTCGCCACAAACGTAATCACCGAACGGTTGTGATCCGGATCGATATGCGTGTCCAGCACGCACGCCGTCTCAACCGCCGCGATTGCCTCAGCAATCGCCTGCACCGTCGCGGGCTTTCGCCCTTCACTGAAATTGGGAACACATTCGACGAGTGGACGCATCTTTGAACTTTGTTCTTTGAGCTTGGTACTTTGCAAAGTTACACTACGTTCGCGGATATTTGAACGCCAAAGTACAAAGCTCAAAGGACAAAGCACAATTCCTTCCGACCGTTTCATCAGTCAACGCAAAAACGCCTGGCAACGGCTCGAAGATCTGCTCAAGCTGCTCGACCACGCTTCGTTGAGACGTTTGGGCCGCGAGGAAGTACGCGAGCTCGGCCGCATTTATCGGCGCACGGCTTCCGATCTGGCCATCGCCCGCGCGGAGTCGCGAGATCCGCGGCTCGTTAATTACCTCAACAGTCTCGTCATCCGCGCGCACGGCCGCATCTATCGCGCCGACGCGCAGGGTGGCAAACGAATTCGCCGCTACTTCACGCACGAGCTGCCGCAGACGTTTCGCCGCACGTGGCGTTACACGTTCGTCGCGTTCGCCACTTTCGCGCTTTTCGCAGTGCTGAGCTTCGTGGCTACCAAATACGATCCCGACTTTTCGGAACTCGTCGGCGTCGATCCGGCCTTTCGCGAGTTGTACATCGAAACCAAAACACACTGGTGGGAATCACTGAACCAGAGTAATCAGGTCGGCGCCAGCGCGATCATGACCAACAACATTCAGGTCACGATCTACACGTTTGCTTTCGGCGCGTTGGCTGGTGTCGGCACGCTTTTTTACATGGCCTTCAACGGCGCCAACATCGCGTCCGTGCTCGCGCTGACTTACAAAGCCGGTTTCGGCAAGGACCTCGTGACGTTCATGGTGGCGCACGGAGTTGTCGAACTGTCGTGTATTTTTATTGCCGGGGGCGCGGGGTTATTGATCGGCAGCGCGATGATCATGCCGGGCGATTTGACGCGCGCTGATGCGTTGCGGACGCGCGGGATGGAAGCGGTTCGTTTGATGATCGGAGTTGCGCTGTTGCTGGTGGTCGCGGGAACTATTGAAGGGTTTGTCTCACCGGCGGCGATCGATCCGCGAATCAAGTACAGCATCGCGGCGCTGACCGGACTCGCGTTGTACAGTTACCTGCTCTTCGTCGGTCACGAACCGGCGCCAGCAGAATAGTTCTCAATTTTCTAAAATAGCGCCCTCGTTCTGAGTTCAACCTTTAGGTTGTTCTTTGCTGACCAATGCAAGCTAAAGCTTGAACTCAAAACGAGGGTTCAAAACCGGAATCAGAGAAAGCCGCGTTCCTTCACCTTCAAATACGTTTCCAGCAATGCCGGCGCCAGCGCTGCTGCGGTCACGTCGAGCGCGAGCCCGCCGACCGATTCAACCATTCTCAACGCCGCCTCACGATGGTGAATGATCTCTTCGGACACTGATTGCGCAAACAGATCCTGCACTGTCGCAGGAACTCCCTGCACTACAGCCTTGAGATCTCGATCCGCAATCGTGACCACGAGCGGCAAATGACGCGGACGAAGCAGATGAAGCGACGTCAGTAATTCTTTTGAACCTTCTTCATCCACCAGATCGGTAAGCAGAATCACGAGCGATCTACGTTTGCTGTTGGCGGCGATGAACTCAAACGCGTGGGGGTACGAAGGCTCGATCATCTCCGGTTCGACCGCGTAAAGCGATTCGAGCGCCGCATCAATGTGATCGCGGCCGCGACTCGGCGGCAAGTAACTCTTGATGCGCCGGCCAAACACGATCAGACCTGCGTTGTCGCCGGCGCGCGCGGCGGCGGAAAAAAGCGCGAGCGTCGCGTGTACCGCGGAGTCGAGTTTGGTTTCCTGTTCGATACGCGCGGTCATCAAGCGGCCGGAATCGAGTGCAACAAGGATGGTTTGATCGCGTTCGATTTGATACTGGCGCGTCGTGAGTTTTCCGCGTCGCGCGGTGGCGGTCCAGGAGATGTGACGCAGTTCGTCGCCGCGAACGTAGTCGCGCATGGATTCAAACTCGCGTCCTTCGCCACGCCACGATGTTTTCCGATGAGACGCAACCATCGAACGCGCGCCGAGTGCTTTCAACTCCGCTTCACGCGCGCGGCGCATGTTTGGATAGACTTTAACCGCCATCGGTTCGGCAACACGCGCGTCGCACCAAACGAGATTAAGCCGCGAACGAAACCGTAACGCTACGTAACCAAACTCAAAGCGGCCGCGTCGTGGCGGCGTCACGGCGTAGATCAGCGTCGCAGTGCTGTGCGCGTCGACTTTCACTTCACCCTCGCGTTCACCTTTGAGAATCATCTGCGGCGGATACTCGTCTTTGACAATCAACAAGACCGCGCGGTTTGACGCGTTGTGAAGATGAATCTTTACTTCGGTTTCCGCGCCCATCGCGAAGCGGCCGTCGAAGTGCCGCGTGACCTGAAAACCTTTCGGCAGATGGCTCAACTTTGCGTCGACGATTGCCGCGATGATGAGCAGGACGTCGTAAGCGAGTGCGACCCACGCCAGCCACGGGCGCTGCCACGAGAGTGAAAGCGGGACAAAAGCGAGCGCCGCCAGGAAGTAGAAGAATTTAGTGAAGACGAAGCGCAACGTGGAGAATTGTAGACCAACGCGGGACGGCATGTCACAAAAAAAGCGGCGCTGGATTGTCTCCGCGCCGCTTTGCTTAATCGTGAACGCCGTCACCGTCAGGGTCTGGGGTAGTGTTCATCGCAATAGTCGCTGATTTCCTTATCACACATCAGTCTATCGATTGGCTGTTCGAGCAGCCAGCAATTCTGAGTGGCCGACATACAGGTTTCCCAACGATCGTCTTCCACTGCAAATGGCGCCGGACCGGGTTGGTAATCACCGTTCCAACGGCATGATTCGTAAGTGAGGTCGCAGGCATCACGGCAATCCTCATAGGCTTGACCAGTAAGTCCCGGACAGTTTTCGTAAAGACAGAAAGCGAACGCTTGTTCGCACTCTTCGAGTGTTCCAGCCTTTACTTTTTCGGTAGTTACAAGAAAGCCCAACATGCCAACCATAACGGCTAACGTGAAGAGCCGCAGAGTACACCGCACGAGAGGTTTAAACATCTGTACCTTCCTTTCTTGAACGGGCGATTGTTTAGTTTGTCATGCCGTAACGGTCAGGGTTTGGGATAAGTGTCAAAACAGTATTTCCGGCATTCGACATTACAGAAGAAACCGTCAATCTGGTCGGGTAGATCAAAGCAAGCCTGACAAGCTTCCAAACAACCTGACAGACTATGGTCTTCGACCGGCAGCGGCACCGGATCCGGATGATAATCATCGTCAAACCGGCAATCTTCATAAGAGCGATCGCAGGCATCGCGGCAGTTCAAATAGTCCTGGCCAGATAGTCCCCTGCACTCTGTGACAAGGCAGAGGCCGAACGCTCGGTTGCACTCTTCGAGTGTTCCAGCCTCTACCTTTTGAGTAGTGGCAAGAAAACCCAGCAGGCCAACCATGACAGCTAACGTGAATAGCCGCAGAGTACATCGCACGAGAGGTTTATTGAACATAACTGCACCTTCCTTTGGACGAGAAATGTTTAGTTAGGGTTTGGGATAAGTCGCAATACAGTAGGCGCGAATTTCCATGAAACAGGTCAAAGAATCGGGATAATCCTCAAGCTCCCCGCAAGCATTAGTAGCGAGCATGCAGGTTTCCCGGCTGTGGTCTTCCACCGGAAATGGCGCCGGAGGCGGTTGATAATTATTGTCGAGCCGGCACGATTCGTATGAGAGATCGCAACTATCACGACAGGCTTCATAGTCGGGGCCAAAAAGTCCTCTGCAATTTTCGTAGAGACAAAAAGCAAAGCCTTGCTCGCACTGTTCGAGTGTTCCGGCCTCTACTTTTTCAGTAGCTGTAAGAAAACCCAACATTCCAACCATGATGGCTAACGCGAGTATGCGCACACTACACCGCACGAGAGGTTTATTGAACATACGTATACCTT
The DNA here is from genome assembly GCA_035276425.1 of Pyrinomonadaceae bacterium. Lineage (GTDB taxonomy): Bacteria > Acidobacteriota > Blastocatellia > Pyrinomonadales > Pyrinomonadaceae > PSRF01. The sequence goes on along the minus strand of DATELP010000107.1, from coordinate 16,606 downwards.
TCTTTTGGGTAAGGGGGTGTTTAGTAACTTAAGGGGGAAGAGGAAGAAACTGAGTTAGCTTGTTAATAGACTCAGAACCTCGTTCTGCTTTTCCGGCGGCAGCTTGCCGACCCACACGTTTGTGATCTGACCTTTGTCATCGGTGATGATGAGCGTGGGTGTGCCGCTAACGTCGAGGGTACTCATTGCCGCTTGTTTAGTGTCGAGGTTAGAGAGCTGAAGGTTGTCGAGGTATTGTCTCGCTTCTTCTTTGCTTTGCGGAAGAACTGCTAAAACGCTTACGCCCTTGTCCTTCGTCTGCTGGATCAGGGTCTGGTAAAACCCGGCGCTCTCACTACAAAAACGACAGCCGACTTGCAGCACGAGCAAAACGTTTTTCTTGTTCTTCGACCAATCAACATCCACAGCCGAGACCTTGTTACCGACAACAGGAACCCTCGGCGCCGGGCGATTGGATTCGGCTGTCGCCGGTGGTTGGGCTCTGAAGTACTTCTGCCAGAGCAAAAACAGACACAACACCGCGACGACCACGATGAGGATATTCGCTATAACTTCGACGGATTTTGAAAATTTTCCCATTGCGTAGTACTCCTGAGGTCACGCGCACCTTAGCAAGCGTGGCACTACTGGTCAACTGGCCGTTCTTACTTTCTATTAGCTCTTTTTATTGGCCGTGATGTACTCTTTCAACTTCTTGCTCTCGGGATAATCAGGGTTTTTCCTTAAGTACTCTTCGTATTCGATCGCCGCTTTGTCTTTCATGCCGGCCGCGTTGTAGAGCCAGCCGAGCCGCAGATGAGCATCCGAGCGCCCGAGCTTCGCCGCCTCATTCAAATACGGAACCGCTTTCGAACCTTTCTTGAGTTGCAGGTAACACTCGCCTAACAGATAGTTTGCATCACCTGAATCCGGTTGCAGTTCGATGGCCTTGGTCAGTGGTTCTACTGCTTCTTCGAATTTCTTTTGCGAGGAGCGTAAGCGGCCGAGATTGAATTGGGCGCGCGCCGAAGTCGGATGAACTTCGATCGCTTTCATATACGCGGTTTCCGCGTCCGCAACTTTTTCCTGTGCGAAGTAGACGGTGCCGAGGGCGGTCCACGCTTGAAAGTCGTTGTTATCTGTATCGAGGATCTGTTTTAGTAGACCGGCAGCCTGATCGAATTTCTTTTTGCCAACGGCTTCTTCAGCCTTTTGGAACAACGGCCGATTTGAACTGGGCCGTTCGTAAACGTCAGCCGCCGAGATCACGCCTGCCACAGGCTGCGTCGCAGCAGCGTTCGGATGCCACTTAAACTCCAGATCGTATTGGTGGCCGTATGGACTGTTACTAAGCTCACTCCGGACCATGAGCTGTCCCATACGTCCGATTTCCTTGCCTTCCGCCTCGATTACGATCTCGTATTCTCCCACCTTCAAATTCGTGAAGCGGTAACGACCGCGACTCGAGACTGTTTGGCGGCCGACCTCTCCGTCCGGTACTTTGCGAAGAATTAAGGTGACCTCCTTGAACACCAGTTCATTGTTCTCACCTGTTATGCGCACGTCGCCAAAGAGCGTTTGACCGCCCTGGGCCTGGGCTGTGCCTGGGAAGGTTGCGATTAGAACGAATAGCAAAGACAAGTAAGCCAGGGAGAGTTTCAGCATTGTTCTTACTCCGATTGAGGTGGGCGCCTAAAAAAATGGGCTCCCACTTTCGCAGGAGCCCGAAAAGTCAAACAAAGTAAACCGAGCTAGAACGTGTAACGCAATGCGAATTGCATTTCGCGCGGAGCACTGGCCGACGTGGTGATTGTACCGAAGGTCGTTCCGGTAATACCAACTGCCGGTAAGCCAAAGCTGTTGTGATTGAACAAATTAAATGTTTCCCATCGCAACTGCAAGGACTGACTTTCTGACCAGGGCATCGCGAAGTTCTTCAACAACGCTGTGTCGAGGTTCCAGAAACCGGGTCCGCGGAAAACGTTACGGTTACCAACTTCACCGTGGTGCGGGAAGCGAATCACGCCAGCCGTCGGATTGGCTGGATCGAATACTGCCGTTGGGTTCGCAAAGAACTGGATGGTCCCATTAGAAGCATCGTGAATGCTTGACTGCAACGCGGCCGCGTTGGCGATATTGAAGGCCGCCGGGCTGTTGAAGTTGAAGCCCACCGGGAACGCGGTAGTCGTGGTGCTGAAGGCTAGTCCACTGCGAGCAGTGAAGATGCCACTAACTTCCCAACCACCGATGATGTGATTTGCCCAGCCAGGAACGCCGCTACCGATCATGCGGCCACGGCCAAACGGCAACTCATAAATGAAGTTGGCGTTGACGAGGTGGCGGATGTCGAAGTCGGAATCGCCGCGGCAGACGCGCAGGTTGCGAAGATCGCAAACCAGACCGCCGGACACGGTGTTCACAACACTCGATCCATTATCGATCGAGTGCGACCAGGTGTAGTTGAAGTCAAACTGCAAGCCCTGTGAGAAGCGTTTCCGCAAGCTCACGAGCATGCCGTCGTAGCTGGACGCGCCCTGATTGGACACGTAGATGTTGGTGCCGAACTGCGCCGACATACCAACGTTCTGGTTCAGCAAACCGTTCGCATAGAGGAGCTGAATCGCGTCGGAGGTATCTCCACGCAACACGAGCTGTCTAAGCGTTCCGTTGCCGGCCATCAGAGCGGTGCCGCCTGGGAACATCTGGTTCTCAAACCAGGGCTGCGCGGTGATCTGGCCACCCGTAAGTCCGGCTTGAACCTGAGCCTGCAGAGCGTTGAATGCCGCGATCATCATCTGACCAGAGGCTGGATCCCTGAAGTCCAAAACCTGGGCCAAGTCAGCCTGCGAGAAGAGCTTTCTTCCCTGGCGGCCAACGTAGGTGGCTTCCAGGATGAAGTTGCCCGGAATCTCGCGCTGGAACCCGAAGCTGTATTGGATCGAATACGGGGTCCGGAATCTCTGATCAACTGCATAGTTGAATTCACCCGTGCACAGACCGGTCGGCTGCAACGGGCAATCCGGGTTGTCCTGGAACGGAGTGAACGGACGCGTGATTACTGGCGCGGGGTTCACCACCGGCAGCGTCGTGATACCCGAAAAGCGCGGGTTGTTCAACAAGGCCGACGTCGGAGACGAGGCCGGGAATTGCGTTGTAAACGAGTTGTCGAACAGGTACGAAACCTGGTCCTGAATGAAGGTGATACCGCCGCCTGGACGATCGTAAACAAGTGAACCACCACCGCGGATCACTGTTTTGTTGTCGCCGAAGATGCTGTTCAGCACGCCGCTCTTGAAGTTCGGCGTGTAGGCAAAACCAAAACGCGGACCAAAGTTATTCAAGTCAGTTTCGTAAAGTGAACGAGCATTGTTCGCCTTGCCGATAAGGTCGTAGCGGAGCTGAGGCTCGGCGGTTTGGGTTCCATTTCCGGCAGCGTTGTTGAGCTGACGGATGTCGAACAAACTGCGCATATCGACGTCCGGACCGGCCTGGAATCCGTTCGCCTCGTAAGGCGCCGGATACAAGTGCCAGCGAACACCGAAGTTCAACGTCAGGTTGTTGCGAACTCTCCAGTTATCCTGGACGTAGAGTTCGAGCTCGTTGTAGCGGTAATCGCGATGTTTGCCGGTGGCCGGCGCGAAAGGAGTACCGTCCTGATCGTAGTTGAAGTTGGTCGAGACCTGAGCGTAACGTCCGAGAAGGAACGCAAACGCCGCATCGTAGTTACCTGAGCGCGCCGTTCCGGATCCGATCGTACCCGGTCGGAGAGTGGAATCGAGCGAGGTCAGCAGACCACCAAGACCGACGGTCGGGAAGTTGAAGTCGTTCACGATTCCCGAGCGGGATTTGATGGGTTTGAAGGAGCCACCAAACTCAAACGAGTGCGCACCTCTGGTCCAAGTCACGTCGTCGCGGATCGTTGGCGTGAGCACGAAGCGATCCTGCTCACTGATGCTCGCAAACGGCGCGGCCAAACCCATTCCGAAAGTGAATGAATTCGGCGAAGCCGGATCGAAGTTATTCGGGAAGAGCAATCCCGAACGGGCTGCACCAACCGTGATCTGGTTGACTAAACTCGGGCTGGCGGTCCAGGTGTGGCCCACAACCCAGGTGTAGTCGCGAACAATGATTTGAGCGGTTTCAGGATCGCCGGGGAACTGAGCTGCCACCGAGTTGACGGTGTCAGTCTGAATACGACGAGCGATATTGAAACGGCCAAAGAATTTCTGCTTCGAATTGGCGTTCCAGTCGATGCGGGTCGTGTACGTGTTGTCTTGACGTTTCGACGGAGCATTGAAACGGAAACCACCGGTGTTGACGCCATCGCCCGCGGTCAAGTCGTTCGCCTGCGGATAACGGCTGTTGATGAAGCTCAACAAGGACGAGCTTCCACCGATGTGGGCCGGATCGAGAGCAGCCACCTGAGCTGGAGTCAGGATGGTGATGCAGTTGGGGTTGGTGTTCAACCTTGCTGTGGCGGCGCAACCTGCTGTGTTGTTGAGAAAGCCAAGGCTGCCATTGCGGAAGTGATTCAATGGAACCACGCGCAAGTAAGAAATGCCTTGAGCATCGCGACGTCCTTCATAATCGAAGAAGAAGAACATCGTGTCTCTGATGATTGGACCACCAATACTGCCACCGAACTGATTACGAGTCAGTTGCGGTCTGGCAACACCCGCGCGATTATTGAAGAAAGAATTCGCCGCGGTTTTTGCCGTGCGGTTGTACTCACGCAGGTTGCCGTGGAACTCGTTGGTACCACTCTTGGTCACCAACTCAACCTGGCCGCCGCTGCTTCGACCATCAGCAGCACCGGGGTTTGTTGAAACCGCGCGGAACTCCTGAATCGCATCGATCGGAGCATTACCAACGGTTGCTGCGAACTGGCCGGTGGCCTGATCGTTCGCGTCGATACCGTCGATCGTGATGTTTCCCTGGTCAGCGCGTGAACCGGTAACGGAACCAACGCGGTTAGTGGTAGCAGTACCAACGTTGTTTCCGACTACGCCGGCCTGCAAGCCGATCAGCGCCGCTGGGGAATTACGAATCTGAATTGGAAGCTCTTTAAGTCTTCGTTCTCCGATAACGTTGCCGACGCTCGCGTCGGTGGTATTCAGCGTAACTTCATTGGAGGCCGTCACCACAACGGTGCCGGAGACCTCGCCGATAGTCATTTCGGCATTATGTGTTTCCACGTTGCCAACGCCGAGAGCTACTTCATTGATTACCAGAGTTTGAAAACCCGAAGCAGTGAAAGTGAGCTTGTAGCCAGTGCCCGGCAACACTTTGGGGAAGTTGTACACACCTTGATCGTTAGTCTTGGTGGTCAACTCAACGCCGGTTTTCGTATCTGTCAGTTTTACATCAGCCCCGGCAATTACAGCACCGTTGCTATCCTTAACTATTCCTGTCACACCCGCGGTGCTCTGAGCAAATCCCACCACTGCGGATAAGCTCAAAGTCAGGGCCGCAAGCATGAAGGCAAAAAGCAATTTCTTCATTTGGGCTCCTTCCCGAAACATACTTTGTTGGAGGACCTTCTCTAAGCCGCTTACGAGTACCTCGCAGCCCCAGAAGGCTTGATCATCAAAATCTCACTTGTTAGGAATCCGTGAGATGAAAAGTTCGACAAACCATAGGGAGACAACACAGCGTGGCTCTGTTATGCAAGGAATGTTCCCATATCCGGTTTTTAGTAGAGAGGTGCGGAAATACCTAGATCCGACGGCTCGGAGGAGTCGTTCAAACCGTGACGGCCATCCAAAATCCAAAAGTTCTTTTCAAAATCTCAAATTCCAGCAAGCCCTGAGCAGTTCACATTTATGAATAATGCCTCGGCAATTTTGTACGGTCCTGGGCCACTAACAGCCCTACCGAGGGACCTCCGCCGCCCCCAAAATGTCGGTAATCACGGCGTCCGGAGTGACCCCGTCGAGCTCCGCCTCGGCGCGCAAGGTCAGTCGATGACGAAGCACCGGCAACGCCACGTCGCGCACGTCATCCGGAGTTGTGAATACTCGTCCACGAATCGCGGCGAGCGCTTTCGAACATAAGAGCAACGCGACGGACGCGCGCGGACTCGCACCGTAGTGAACGAATGAATGTGCGCGCGTACGCCGCACCAGATCGACTGCGTAGTGCTGCACGCCAAGTTCCATTCGCGTTTGGGAAACGGCAGCACGACATTGCAGGATCGCACTCGGATCCCCCAGCGGTTGAATGTCGACTTGATCGAGTCGCTTCGCGTTGAAGCCACTGTCCCAACGCGCCAACACTTCACGCTCTTCGTCTTCAGCCGGATAATCCAAAAGTATCTTCAACTGAAAACGATCGAGCTGCGCTTCGGGCAACGGATACGTTCCTTCGTATTCGATCGGGTTCTCAGTTGCGAGTACTGTGAAGATCGGCGACAACGGAAAGGCGTCGCCATCGATCGTCACTTGTCGTTCTTCCATCGCCTCGAGCAAAGCGGCTTGCGTCTTTGGCGGTGTGCGATTGATTTCGTCGGCGAGCAGGATGTCGGTGAAGATCGGACCGCGCCGCAGATTGAAAGTGGAGTTTGCGATGTTGAAGACGTTCGTGCCGGTGATGTCCGACGGCATCAGATCGGGCGTGAACTGAATTCGACTGAAGCCGGCGTTGATGATGCGCGAGAGTGTTTTGACAGTCAGCGTCTTCGCCGTACCCGGGACGCCTTCGATGAGCGCGTGACCTTCCGCGAGCAAAGCGATCAGGATCTGTTCGATCGCGTCGTTCTGGCCGACGATGACTTTTGCTAATTCGTCTTTGATGTGAGCAACAGTGGAGAAGACGATTTCGGACATTCGTTAGTTGTTGACCTCGTTTCGTCAGATATTTTCCGCGGCTTGCCGCGCGTCACGCGAACGCATCCGCAAGCCAAGTTTTCTTTCGACTTCACGCAATCGTCTGACGAGATCTACAGCTTGCCGCCAGTTGATTGGCTCACCGTTGATGGTGTCTTCACATTGCTTCATCAACGTTTCCAGTTGCTGAGCATCGATGTTCGCACGCGACGCGATGCTCGAAGCGATTTCCGAACGTGAACTGTTGTAATTGAGACCCGCGTGTCGAGCGAGCACTCGACGCGTGCGCCCGTAGATGTTTTCGATTGCCAGATCGTAGGCGCGCGAACGTTCCTGGAGCTCCGCCATCGAAGCGACGAATTCCAGACTCGAACGCCGATCGACTTGCGGCAGAGGTAACGGACGCGCGAACCGCCGCCCGTTGGTCCAAAGTATCAGCAGCAGCAAAAGAACTATCTGCGCGCCTATCGCCAGCACCGGCGTGCCCGAAAAGTAACTGGCAAACGCGTTACGGGTAACACCGCGTCCCTGATGATATTCGTCAAAAGCGATCAGTCCGTCGTACAACGTCAGCGTATTGATTGCGAGTTGTAAGTTGTCGTTTGAGCGAATGCCGGCATTGGTGACGATGTAGGGATCGGCCAGCACCACGATGCGGCCGAGACCGTAGGCATAGTCGACGAGTAACGCTCCGTTTTTATCGGCGATGTGTACAACCGGCGCCATAGACCTTTCTTGCACGCTCGGCTCCGGAACGGCCGCAGGAGGTGGTGGATCTTCTTCACGCAGCTCGGCCTCTTCGTCATCTTGATACGAGGTGTCTTCTTCTTCAGCGGATCCTCCGAGGATCGGAGTGGGCGCTTTTTCAGCCGCCTTGGCAGGTCGGGGATCAACCGGAGTGAGCGTGATGCGCGCGGCAAAACGCGATGGCAACACCGACGCGACGTTGTGCGTCAGGCTGGTAGGCTGAACCGGCTTGAGCGCAGTCACGTTCTCGGTCATCTGGGCGCCGTTGGCGGGATCGGTATCGAAGTTCGGAAAGTCGGTTGTTCTTGAAGTGACGGCCCAACTACCCGGTGGCGCCTCGTGCGTGAGTTCAAGCTCACGTGTAACCAGGACAAAACAACCACCGCGACTGATCCACTCTGTCAGAGCCTTTTGTTGTTCGTCACTGAACGGCAACTGAGTCGGGGCGATAACAACAAACGTCGAGACCTTATTACCCCCCTGGCCCAACAACTTCTCCGGAGCTTCACGCCAGCGAATCACTTTGTAACCCGACTCGCTCAAGAAGTCGTGCAGCGCGCGCGTGCCGGTCGGTCCGGAGTGATAAGTGGATCGATTGGGAAACAACTCCGAGTCCTGAAGTTTTTCCTGTTTGACGTAAGAGACCGTATTGATCACCACGAGCGCGCCGATGATCACGATGAAGGTTAGAATAATTGTGAGTCGCTGGCGCATCGTGAAATCAGTTTTGGTTTTGCAGCGCTGCTGCGTAACGCAAACGGAAGTTTTGCCAGTCGTTGTCAGTCGCTTCGTCGAGACCGTACCAGTGACGTTCGAAACTATCCGTTAGCCCCCGCATGTTTGAGTGGAGCACGGAAAGGTTTCTGACTGAGTTCAAATAATCGCGGTTGGTTTTATGCTGTGCGAGCGTAATCACCTTTCGATCGCCGAGTTCGACGAGTAAAGCGATGTACGCCTTGCGAATGGCGGCGCGCAGTTCACCTCGACGCGCGAGTGCTTCTGCTTCGCTGAGCAGATCGGTCGAAGTGTCTTCCGGTTTCAATTGCTCGCCGAGCACGATACGCGCTTTGCGTTTCTTCGGCGCGCGTTTGCGGCGCTTGCGGCCAAACCTTCTGAACAAGATCCTGATGACGTAAAAGACGACCGCCAGGACGACGATTAACACGAGCACTTGAGCGACGACGGTCATCCAGCTTGAACGGCCCGGCGACATCTTGACGGGTCCGGGCAGAAACTGCGATATCCAGCGAATGAAATCCTGGAGCAATCGCGTGAGCGCGTTTGGACCACGCTCCTGGGTTACATATTCAGGGCGCGACAGAATGCTTTCGAGTTTGCCTTTGGTGAAAACCTTGTTGTCGTTTTCTGTTGGTGCTCTGCGTTGATATACGACTCGTTGGTCCAGGGCTTGAAGGCGAGCGATGATCTGCTCGAGCCGCGTTACACGTTTTTCCGGAGTTAACTTTTTGAACTCTTCGAGGTCGGCGTGCAGCCAGCTATTGTCGACTTCGCAAACTTCGTCGCTCGACTGCACCGACTGCTTTTCGGGTAGTGCTTCATGAACCGTTGCGATCGTTTCGTTAAACTGGTCCTGGTAAGACTCGGGGTATTCGGTTTCGTCGATCTCGTATAGATCGTAGAGCGATGAAATGGCGCGCTGCAACTCTCTTTGATAATCCTCCGGCCGCAGCGTTTGGGCGCTCGCTGTCGCAGGGACAATCAAGAGAAGCGCGGTGAGTAACCAACGGAAGCGGGAGTTTATTTTGGTTCGGCCCTGAAGCATCACCATCATTGAGTGAGATTCAGAATAGTACCAGATGATCTCGGTCCCGGAGGCGCAGGCGGTGGTTGTTTTTTGCCGGCGATCGACGAGAGCGCGGTGCCCAAAGGCGACGAGACGTTTACATCCGGCAATTCACCAAGCTGACGCGCGGCCATCAATTCGATGTCGTAACCCTCGTGGCGCACGCGCTCATCGACATAAAGCAATGAAAGCCCCAGCATCCAAACCGGACTCAGCAGAATTGAGCTCAACGGACCAAGCACGCTGTTAGCGATCGAATACCACGCCGGCCACTGCGCGGAGTTGAATGGATCGATTCCGTTGAGATAGCCGTACCAACCAAGCGGAAGCAAAAGGACCATCAGCGCGGAGTAAGTTCCGAAGGTTGTAAACAGAGTCATGGCCATCAGCCGGCGCACGTTGCCGCGAGCTAAAGAAAAACTGCGGCTAAACGCCTCGAAGACGCCCTTGCCCTCGACCAGCATTACCTGCGGCACATAAGCCACCCGGCCAACAATGAAAAAGAACATCCAAAGACCTGCTGCGGTTGACGCCAAACCCACAATGATCCCGACGATGACTGCCAACCACGTGGAAATCATGCTCGCCACGAGGACCAGCAACGTGACCATCAACACCAGTATGTACCAGACCACCCAAACAGCGCTGAGCGAGATGAAGACCCAAAAGAATACGAGCACCGACGCAGCCACCAGGCCCCAAAAACGCGCGCGCACGGCTGCGTAAGTTGCACGAGCAGTAACCGGTTCGTTGCGCAGCAGGTGGGCCACTAACGTACGTGTTGCTCCTCCCATTACTACCAGCGTGAACAAATAACCGCCCATCATCACGCAAAAAGAAACGATGCTGAGCAAAACGTAAACAAACAGATCTCCCATATCGGACGTTAGAAACACACGTCGAAAGGCAAGTGCAAAAACAATCCAACCCGCGGCCGCGATTATCACCGGCGGCGCGGCGGTCCGGATCAGCACCAGCAGATGCCGGCGATACAACCTGACAGCGCGGTCAATCAAATCGCCTGCGCCGAGAGGCGCAAGAGGAAGTTGATTTGGCGAAAGTGCTGCGGACATTCGATAAGCGGGCGCGTAGAGGTTCAAACAGATCTTTCGCGAGCAGTATAACTAGTCAGTCGAGCAAAAAGCACAAAAAAAGCGTGGTGCATCAGTTTGAAATCACGCCGAAGGCGTTCGCCAGTTTTAGCCCAAGGTTGGAGCGCAGCGACAACCTTGGGAGATCATAAAAATAGTCATTGAACCCTGAAAGGGTTCGCCAACTGGCCAACCCTTTCAGGGTTTGGTCGCGATTTTGAACTGTTTTCCCAGGGTTCTCGCGAATGCTCGAACCCATGGGCTGAAATTAGCAAACGCCTCGGCGTAATAAGCCTAAGTTCAAACTGAGGCACTACAAAAAAGAGGAGCGACCCTTGCGAGTCGCTCCCCGGGGTTTCACCTTGGGTCAGTTTACGTTGCTTACCAGGTGACTTTCAGCGTGAAGTGGATAACGCGTGGGCTTCCACTCGTCGTCGTGATGCGGCCGAAGCTGGTCGAATCGAAGTTCTGACCACTGTAAACGAAGTTCGGGTTGTTCAGAACATTGATGAACGTCGTCTTCAGTTCGCCCTTGACTGTTTCAGTAATCGGGATGCGCTTCACAAGGCTCGCGTCGATATTGAAGTAACGCGGTCCGTTTAGTGAGTTCATCGGGAAATTACCGAAGAAGCCCGGAGCAGGAGCTGCGAAGAGACCTGCTTTAGCTGTGGACTGCTGGAACGCACCTGACGCCGTCGTCGTGATGTTCAAGAGAGCCGGATCGATGAAATAGATACCCGTCGGATGACGGAAGATACCTAAATGGCTCTTGAACTCTTCGAAACTCATACCGACGAGATCGGCAGGATTGTTGGCAGCGTTGAACTGGTTGACCGTCGCACGGTTCGAAGCGATGAACCATGGTGGACGAGTCGCCCAAACCACGATCGAGCTCGCGGTCCAACCACCAACAACGCGATCGACGAAACCGTTCGCATTGCTCAAGTACTTGCGACCTCTTCCGATCGGAAGGTCGTAGATTGAGTTGAACACGAAGCGGTGAGTCTGATCCTGCGACGAACGCATGTAATCCAGGTGCTTGTCGCGCAGAGTTCTGAACGAGGTCAAGTCGCTCTGGTTGTTGCCCAGCGCGCCCGGAGCGTCGGTCATTGCCTTGCTGAACGTGTAGTCAGCCTGGAACTGGAGACCACCCGAGAACCTGCGCCGGATTTCGGCTTGCAGCGAGTGGTAGTTGGAGAATGAATCGTTGCCGAGAACGGTAATGCCGGCGGCATTCGGATTCGCGGCAAAGAAGTTGGCCGGAATACCCAGCGCAACGTTCTCACGATTCAGTCTGTACGTCGTCGAGAACGCCAACGTGTTCGCCAACGTACCGACGTTGTTGTTTAGCAAGTTGCTGATTGACGTTGCGTTGGAATACTGACCAGCCGTTGTTTGGCCGGCCGGCAGTCCACCCTGAGTAAAGAACTTGTCGAAGATCGGGAGCGCAACGCAACCGCCACAACCCGGCGCGAAGCTGGCGCCACCGCGGGCTGCGAGGTTCTTTTGCGCGTTGATGAACTCTTTGAGGAATCCGTTTTCGAAGATGTTAACTTCGTTGAAATTATTCGCGCGCCAAACCTTAACGCCGTGGTTGGCTGCATAGCGAATTTCAAATGCCATGTTGCGAGTAATCTCACGCTCGTAGCCAAACGACCATTGCTGCACGTATGGAATGCGCAGGTTTGGTTCGATTGCCCACAAGGCGTTGTTTGGATTCGCCAGGAAGTTCTGACGATCGGTGATCGGCATCACGAAGCTAGGAGTCACTAATGGAACTCCGCCTCCGCTCAGCACGCCTTGAGGTGTGGTATTCGACGAAACCTGGATCAAGCCAGGATTTGTAGTACCAGTACCCAATGCGTTGCTGACGACGGTGAAACCATCGTGCAGGTAGCTGATGGAATAGCCGCCACGGAAGGAGCTCGTACCGGTTGGACCAAATACCTTCGCGAGAAAACCTTCCTTGAAATCGGGCGAGTAAGCAAACCCGAAGAAGGGAGCGAAGTTATTCCAGTCGTTATTCCACAGGCCCTTGCCAGTGTCGCCGCTGACAAAATCGAGCGTCGCCTTTTGGCCGGTAACCTGGGAACCCGGAGCAGCGTTCGGATTGAACAGATTGTTCGGTCCGGAGACACCAAAGACATCGTTGATGTTGGTGACTTGAATCGCCAAGCCGTTCGGAATCGTCGGCACGCCCTGGTAATCCCAACGCACGCCGAAGTTCAATGACAGATTAGGCTTTGCTCTCCACTGATCCTGCACGTAGAGACCGAGGTCGCGTTGCTTGAAGATGCGAGAGCGAGTGGCGCCCGGGACGAATCCCGACGTCGGAGTGGTGACGTTGAAGGTCGCGGTAGCTGAGGCCAGGAAGCCCGTGATGTCCGCGAAAACGTTTTGCGCGCGAGTCACGATGTTATTTCCCGTAGCGCCGGCCGGCAGGTTCGGGAAATCACCATTGATGATCCCGCTGCTGTTCTGCGTGTTGCTTCCGAGAGTAACGTTGGGGTGGATACCCGCGTCGTTGAAAGTGTCAGCGAAAACCTGTTGATAGTCGACACCCAAACGGAACGTGTGCGCTCCCTTCGGAATCGCCATGTTGTCGATCCACTGCGTGACGATCGTTTCGCGTCCTTGACCCATTTGCACATTGTCGAAGTTCGTGACAGCGGCGAACGTGGTGAAGAACGGCTTGTCAGGAGGCGCGGCTCTCAGGAAGTTAACCGGAGCCCACTGACGTCCATATCGGAGTTCGTTGGTGACGCTGCCGAATGTCGAGTGCAACGCGATAGTAGCCAACGATCTCGTCGAAGCCTGGAACACATCGATGCCGCCCGGGAAGGGAGCTTCGATCGCGTTAAAGGTATCCGGCGAGAGATTGAACGTAGCGCGGTTGAACACAAACTCGAGTTTGTGCGAACCCCAGGCGGAATCCTGGACCAGCACGTGATCGTAACGGAAGACGTATTTGTCATTGACGTCTTTGCCGGTCACGTTGTAGCGGAAGCCCGCTGTGTTGAGCGTGTCACCGTTGAGGTTGTTATTCGGCAACGGCATCGCGTTGAGCTGAGCCAACGTGATCGGATTCAGCGCGCCTGCGTTGCCAATCGTCAACAGGTTGACTGACGTAAGCTGGCCGTTCGCGCCGGTGTAACGGAAGATTCCCGTTCGCGCCTGTTCCGTCAACACGGTGCGATTACGCGTGGCCGAGAAGTTCTCGCGGAAACCTTCGTACGAGAAGAACCAGAAGGCGCGATCGCGTCCGTTCCAGATTGCCGGACCACCTTCACCAAACCTTGGGCCAAACATTGGACCACCGAGAGCAAAACCAAAGAAGTGCTGGTTCTGACGAGCTCTTGGCGTACCGGCCAGGTTGTTGAAGAAAGAGTTGGCCTGGAAGTAATCGTTACGGTTCAGGTAGAACACGTCGCCGTGAAAGTCATTCGTACCACCGCGTGTAACAAGCCGCACTTGGCCCACGCCGCGTCCGGAACCTGAATCGTTGGTGCCGGTGGTGATACTGAATTCACTCGTCGAGTTCAACGACGGCGCAGTGAGCGCGAACAGCGAACTCGTCTTCACGAAGTTGTCCATCGCGTTGATGCCGTCTTGCGTCAAGTGAACTGACGTTTGACGAAGACCGCTGATGGATGAACCGCGAGTACCGTCTCCAATAACTGCGACACCGGGTTGCAGACCAGCCAAATCAAGAGGATTTCTCGTTGGCAACGGAAGGTCTTGCACCTGGCGTGTATTGATGACGCTGGTCAGCGTCGGAGTGGTCGAGTTAACGATGTCCTGAGTCGCCGTGATGGTTACTTGTTCAGTAACTGAACCGACTTCAAGAACAACGGTCGTGCGGGAGGTGGTACCTACTTCGACGGTTAGATCAGTAGCAAGCGCCTTCTTGAAGTTGGTCGCTTCAACCGAGAGTGAATATTTTCCCGGGGGCACTTGTGGGAAAACGAATTCACCCGAGTCGTTCGAAGTGGATTTCAGTTCGATTCTCGTCGCACTGTTAATAAGAGTGATGGTAGCGCCCGAAACGATGGCGCCTTGTGGATCTGTGACGAGGCCCGTAAGGGTACCCGTCGTTGATTGACCCATTACGGGTAGAGAGAGCCAGCAGGTCAAAGCTAGTACGGCGGTCACCATCAATGCGCGGTAGGCGACTGCCCGGGTAGCTGAGAGGGTGCGTGGCGAAAGATACAATCTCCTCATATCGGCTCCTCCGGAATTCCGCATGCTGTAGTGGTTACTGCTGAAGGGTGTTGTTGCGTGATTTACCGATTTTCGGAGGAGCAAACGATATGCCGTAGGTTTGACCAATCAGACGTGCGTTTTGTCTAAGGATATGAACAACGGCTCAGAGCCGGGACACACAAAAGATATACAAATTTGGATTTTGCTCCATTTACTTGGAGAGACGGAGACGGGGTCAGTAGCCGGGTTACTGAATATCGAAACGCGTCTGCTCGGACGCGCTCGTCTTCGCCACGCGGTCGATGGCGCTGATGCTCAGGACGTAGCGACCGGGCGCGAGTCCTTGCAGTGATATCTCGCTCGCATAAGGAATCCGGTCCTGATCCTGACCGGGCTGCGTGGCTATTTGTTTTATGGCGGTGGTAATGACCGGTTTGTTGTTGCGCAACACCTGCACCTGAATCGCGACGTCAGCAAGTTGATCGGATCCGCTGCGTGAAGCGTTGTAAACAAAAACGAGACAACGCAAAAACGAATCAGGCTTGAAGCGTCGCGCGATGTTTAGCGGAGTCTGATTTGAAAACAAGCGCGGTGTGCCACCTACCTCCGCGGGACTCGCCGCTAAGCGCTCGCCGACAACGATACTGCTAAGTGTTAATTTCTTTTGCGAGAGGTTTGGGATCTCGATCCACGACTTCGCTGTTCCGACTCTGCCCGAGAGCGCATCGCGCGCAGCAACACGAACCTGATACAGACCAGGCCGAGGGAAAACTGTGTGCGTGTATTTGAGTCTTCGACCATCACTCTTCAATGCTTCACCAAGCGTGACTTTCTGACCGAACGTACTCGTCGACTTTCCTTCCTGATCGAATACCGCTCCTGCGAAGTCAACACTCGCCGGAAGCTTCTGGTCCTCAACGTTTGATGAGAGCACTTCTGTTGGAATCTCCATCGACACACTCAACGAAGGACCTTTGTCAGGCGTATCAACGTAACTGAGCGCCATCGAAACGGGAACCTCGCGCACTGTGGTTTTCGTGACGAGCGCTTCTTTCAGTTGCGCTTCGACTGGTTGTGCCTTTGTTGTTTCCTGTCGTTTCGGTTTCTCGAGATCGAAAGATCCCTTGCGCACGCGAACTGTTAATTCAGGTCTGCCAGTCACTGCGAGTTCGATGCGACGAAACTTGTTCGGATTATCGCCGGTTCGTTCCGGCGTCCATCCAAGCAAGTAATAGAACGACGTTTCTTTCAAACCATTCTCAACTGCGGTGTAGAGATCGTTGTTGTTGAAGAGAGCACGGCCGCCGCTGTCTTGCGCGAGCGCATTGAGTGGATCCTGAAAAGCAAACACTTCGCCCTGGCTCGCGCGTAACAAACGTCCCGTCGGATCGCTGCTTGTCCCATCGTCAACCAGCGTGACGACTAACCCGCGCGCATCGATCGAATAGATCACAACACCTGCGCGTGCAGCCGAAGAAGCAAGCGATCTAATCGCGTTGCTCATGTCCGTGTAGTTTGAATGGACCAGAAATCCATCGGAGATAAAAAACAGCAGCTTGCGTCCCGGCAGATTCGCGGCGTCGCGAATTGCCTGGTCCAACGTGCCTAACGTCTTCAGCACCCATTGCGACGCCTGGCGCATAATGTTAGCCGCACGCGCTCGCACGAGATCTGTTGCCACCGGCCGCGTCAAAAAACGGTTTCGCTTGATCAACTCGTCGACGAAGTAATCGAGCGTGTCAGTGTCTCCGCGTTCGATCTGAAACGCCTGGTAAGAACTCATCGGCGGAAGGTCGTAGTCCCGGCCTGTTCGTTGATAGTAGGTCAACCGCTCTGTAGCTTTGCGTAAGACGATCTTGTTGTCGGTGAGCTGTTGAAAGAATCCGATCCTGCCGCTGGCGCTGACGATCTGCACTTCATCGTTTTCCGTTTGCTCGTATTCGATGTACTTCCGGATC
>DATELP010000106.1:0-16577 GCA_035276425.1 Pyrinomonadaceae bacterium | reverse complement strand
CATCACGTCAGTCTGTCGTAGTTCGGTGAAGATCTTGACGACGTCTTCAGCTTGGTCAGGTGTAGGACTTGGCCTCGGTTGTGGCGTCGTTTGCGTTTGCGTGCGGGCGGTCACCGCAAACAGAACCAGACACAACAACTGTAAGAAGACACGCCCGATCATAGGCGCGAATCTTAGCGTTGGTCTTTCACGACTTCAAACTCAAACGAGAGTTCTTTGCCACGGAAGATCATGGAGAGGTAAAACTCCCAGAACTTTCGGGTGAAGCGAAACGCAGGCCAGCGCTGGTCCAGGTTCACCACAACCTCGAGACCCAGCGCGCGCCACAGATTAGCAAGACTGACGTGCGTCTTGAGTGGTCGCAGTTCTGTCGTCGTGTAAAACGGAAAAGGCGTTTGGGTAGGGACGAAGCACGTGAACGAGTAGCTGTTGAAATGATTTCGATGCGTCGGATCGGTGGGCCAATCGGGATTTGAGTAATGCGGCGTCAGAAACTTTATCTTGCCGCCCGGTTTTGTGATCCGGTGCAACTCGGTCACGAACCCGATCACGTCCGGCACGTGCTCGATCACGTGATTGCTGACGATCTCGTCAAACTCATCATCGCTGAACGGATACGGAAAGACGCCGAGGTCGTGGATGACATCGGCATGACTGCGCGGATTCGCGTCGATACCGATCGCACCGGGAAACTTGTTTTGGCCGCAGCCAACGTCCAGAACTCGCTTGGTGGGTTCGGACATGCGTTTAGTTTTTCCCGGTCAACAAACTCGCAAACTGGTCCAGGTTGATCGCGTGAACCGGCAAACCGAGATCGTTAGCGACGTCGGCAAGCCGCATTCCATCGAGCATGATCTCGTCGTCGCTCTTTAGCATCTGTCGCGGTATCAAAACAAACTCGCCGCTGATTCGCTCGCGCGCCGACAACAGATCGCGTCCGGTCAATAATCCGGCCACGGAAACATCGCCGCCAAAGTAACCGTTCTCAACCGGCTCGACGATGAGCTGACTACCAACGCGATCGTTCAACTTATCAACCAGCTTCCGCAGCACCGGCGCGAACAACGTACCCGTGAGAATCGTTCCGCTCTTCCCTTTCAACTTCTTACTTCCATCGCGCTCGATTCGTTTAGTCACTTTCGCAAACTCATTTACAAACGCTCGGACCATGCCGACGCCGTCTTCGATCTGCGGATACTCGCCATAGTGAGACGTCGTGGGAATCGGACGCCCCGCACGAAGATAGATCTCGTCGCCAAGCAACGCGAAGTTCGTACCGAGTTCGGCGTGCAGTTGTTTCTGAATCTGATTTACTTGCTCGATCACTTCGCGACAAAACTCCGGCGTCACAGCCGTGAGTCGCTCGTCGGTGTTGTAGCGGGTTAGACCAAGCGGCACGATCGCGACGCTCGTGATGCGCGGATACTCAGCCGCGAGATCGAAGATCGTCTTGCGCAACACTTCACCATCGTTAATGCCGGGACACAAGACGACTTGCGCGTGTACCTCGATTCCGGCGTCGAGCATGCGCGCGAGTTTCTCCGAGATGTCAGCACGCTGCTTATCGATTCCCAACAAGTAAGCACGAACGTCGAGATCGGTCGCGTGGACCGAAACGTACTGTGGCGATAAGCCCTGTTCGACGATCCGGCGCATCTCGTCTTCACTGATCGACGTCAACGTCGTGTAGTTACCGTAAAGAAACGACAGCCGAATGTCTTCGTCCTTTATAAAGAGCGACGGGCGCGCGTCGGCGGGATTGCCGTTGCAGAAACAGAAGATGCACGCGTTGGCGCACTGCCGCGGCACGATCGCTTCAAACGAGAGTCCGAAGTCTTCTCCTTCGCCGCGTTCGAGTTCGAGTTCCCAGTCGTCGCCGTTTTTCTTTCTGACTTCGAGCGTCAGTTCAGTCTCGCCGGCAGTGTGGAAACGAAAATCGAGGTAGTCGCGAACAGTGCGGCCGTTGACCTTAATAATGCGGTCGCCGGCCTCGAGTTCCATCTCGGCGCCGAGGCTTTCGGGCGCGACTTCGCAGATCTCGACGCCACGGCGGCGAATATTGGTAACGGCTGGGGTAACGGCAAACTCGTACATACAGTGAAACGGGCACTATAGCAGAACAGACTATGAATTCTGGAATCCTGTCTTATTGAAACTCTAATGGTATATAATGCGCGCCATCGAGTAGTACGCTGCGCTAACAATCTTACCGAGTAACCTATTTCACGCTACTGCCCCGGCTTATGAACACAGTAATCTCCCTAACGATTTTCGCTTTCGTCCTGCTTTCGTCCCTTGTCCCGGCGTCGGCGCAAGAGACCGCCGGCGCGATGCCCGTGCGGCCCGCACTCAGCGACTCAGCCAGCGCCGCCAAAGCCGCGGAGCCTGTGTTGACCGAGATTTACCGCGTCGGCGTTGGCGACGTTCTGGACGTCAGGCTTATTAATTCGCCCAACAATAAATCCACTCTTTTCACGGTGATGCCGAGCGGCGCGATTGATTTCCCCGTCCTCGGCGGCGCGATCATGGTCGGCGGTATGACCACGGAAGAGATTCAGGTGCGGATTGCCGCGGAACTCAAGAGACGCGCGATTGAAGAGAAAGCACAGGTTTCGGTCGGAGTGCGGCAATATGCCAGTCACTCGGTAATGGTTAACGGTCTCGTCGTGAATCCCGGCACGCGCTACCTGCGACGCGAGATCGTTCCGCTTTACGTCGTGCTAGCCGAGTCGCAACTGCGAAACGACGCCGGACGCGTTGTGATCATGCGCGGCGGTTCCAGCGGACAGCCGCTCGACTTGAGCGATCCGCAAACTCTCAATCTCACCGTTCAGCCAGGTGATGTGATTACTGTTTCAAACAAACCGGAAGAGTTTTACTACATCGGTGGACGCATCAATTTCCCAGGACAGAAAGCGTTTCAACCCGGCATCACTTTGCTCCAGGCGATTCTCGCTGCGGGCGGCGTTCCGCTGAAAGAAAACCGCGTCGAGATCTCGCGCGCCGGAGTCGACGGCAAACTCACAACGGTTCGCTATCGGATCAAGGACATCAAAGGCGGCACGGTCGAAGATCCCAAGCTTCAACCCGGCGATCGCATCGAGATTTCCAAGTAGGAATTGCCTGACAAAAATCGGCAATTTTATTGACAATCCAAGCCTGCTTTGTTAGTACAAGTGCAATGAATAATAAACTTAAGCCTGCACTGCTCGGCGGTCTAATTGTTGGACTGCTCTCGGCCATTCCCTTCATTAATTACTGCTGTTGCATCTGGGCGATTGGCGGCGGCCTCCTGGCTGGCTTCCTTTATATAAAGAGTTCCCCAACACCCGTGCCCACTGGCGACGGCGCCATCGTTGGCGCACTGGCCGGCGTGGTCGGCGGCTTGATTTACCTTATCATCGGACTTCCTCTCGCGTTGTTGTTTGGCGCCGCGGAAATGGAAGCGCAATTCAGGCGCTCCGGCATTCAAATGCCGTTCTCGGGCACGCTGCTACTCGTGGTCGGCGCTCTCATCGCCGCGGTCGGCCTGCTCGTGCTGGCGACTGTCGGCGGGCTTATTTCGATACCGATCTTCGAAAAGCGCAAAGGACAGCTTCCGCCGCCTCCGCCACCAATGGCTGGAGGACCAGGCTACGCCGCGTAAGTAAAACTGTTTTCGGCTATCGCGGTATTTTTCAAACTTGTATTCAGGAGAAACTGAATGTCTCAAGATTGGACTCCCCCGCCCGCGTCGGGCGCCACTAGCACTGTTCCCAACTATCTCGTCCTGGCGATCATCTCGCTGTTCTGTTGTTTGCCGGGCGGCGTCATCGCGATAATCTTCGCGGCTCAGGTCAACGGCAAGGTTGCGGCCGGCGATATCGCTGGTGCGCAGGACGCCTCGAAAAAGGCGAAGATGTTTAGCTACATCTCGATCGGTCTCGGCCTCGCGGGCATACTCTGCTACGTGCTGTTGCTGATCCTTGGCATCGGTATGGGAGTGGCCGGCTCCGCCAGCAGCTATTAAGTCCATTACCTCAAATAGAGTGGAGACCGGAAAGAGATGAGCAGATACTGCACAAAGTGCGGCGCAGTGAATGACGACACCGCGCAGTACTGTAACAACTGCCAGGCGCCGTTAACTCCGGTGAGCAGCGGCTATCAACCGATGCAGTCCGTGAATCAAGGCGCGATGACTGATTGGAAGGCGATGGGCGCTGACAAGAAGGTCCTGGCCGGAATTCTCGGCATCATCGTCGGCAGTCTGGGCATACACAAATTTGTTTTGGGCTACACGACTGAGGGAGTCATCATGCTGCTGGTCAGCATTTTGAGCTGCGGCACGCTGGCGGTTATTCCAAGCGTCATCGGTATTGTCGAAGGCATCATGTATCTCACGAAATCGGACGAAGAGTTTGTGAGAACGTACATCCAGAGCAAGAAGGGCTGGTTCTAAAGAACGCCTCGGCCTCACTTATTTCGACGGCTCTGTTGTAGTTAAAATTAAGTCATGCCGACTGAGTTCATGTACCGGCGATCGACTGTGATCGGAATTTGGTTACTGCTGATCGCCGGTGCGGTTTATCTCTTCGCGTTCGAGCCGGGAAAAACTGGGTTCTTTCTGCCGTGTCCGTTTCGGTTTTTCACGGGACTGACGTGTCCCGGCTGCGGCACGACGCGCGCGCTTCATCAATTGTCACACGGTCACTTCGCGGCGGCGTTCATGCTGAATCCGTTGTTGTTAGTTGCGTTGCCGTTTTTGCTTTACGCATTCTTGCGCTACAGCGCCTACACGTTGCGTGGTCGCATGCCACCGCGAAACGCGCTTCCCGCTCCTTATATCTACGCTATCTTTTTCGTCGTCGTAAGCTTTTGGATCTTTCGCAACACGCCGTTCTATCCATTCGTCTCGTAGAGGCCGCCACCTATGCGCACTTCGATCCTTCTTCTAATCATTACTTTGATCCCTGTTCCCTTTAGCCACGCGCAACACGCCTCGCAGAAAACAGCGAAACCAACGCGTCCGGTCCACACGTTCTCGATCGTCTGCCGCGATCCCGCAACCGGCGAACTCGGCGTCGCCGTTCAATCCCACTGGTTCTCCGTCGGCTCGATCGTCGCCTGGGCTGAAGCCGGCGTCGGCGCAGTCGCCACACAATCATTCGTCGATCCGAGTTACGGCAAGAACGGTCTCGAACTGATGCGCGCAGGCAAAACCGCGCCCGACACACTGAAAGAACTGCTGGCCAAAGACGAAGGCCGCGAAGTACGCCAGGTCGCAATGATCGACGCGCAGGGACGCGTCGACGCCTGGACCGGAAAGAACGACATTCAAGCCGCCGGACACATCGTCGGCAAAGACTTTTCAGTGCAGGCCAACCTGATGCTCAACGACAAAATCTGGCCGGCAATGGCGCGCGCTTTCGAAACCACGCGCGGCGATCTTGCCGAACGAATGCTCGCCGCACTCGACGCCGCGCAAGCAGCCGGCGGCGACATCCGCGGGCGCCAATCAGCCGCGCTGATCGTTGTCACTGGAAAACCGACCGGTCAGGCGTGGAAAGATCGCACGTTCGATCTGCGCGTTGACGACAGCCCGGAACCGCTGAAAGAATTGCGCCGTCTCGTGCGTTTACAACGCGCCTACAACCACATGAACGCAGGCGACCTCGCCGTTGAAAAGAAGGACAACGAAGGCGCGCTGCGCGAGTATTCCGCGGCCGAAAAGCTGGTGCCGGACAACGCGGAAATGATCTACTGGCATGCGGTGGCCCTGGTGAACATGGGCCGGGTTGACGACTCGTTGCCGCTGTTTCGCAAGGTGTTTGCGATGGACCGCAACTGGATCACGCTCACGCCGCGGTTGCCAAAATCCGGCCTGCTCCCGGACGATCCCAAGCTCATCGAACGCATCGTTTCCGTGGGAAATACGCGCCTAAAAGACGTTGACTTGTTTATCTTGACGCCCGCTAAGTTGTCGCTTATAAAGAGGTCACTGATTCGCCCCGTACCCTCATCGCCCTAACGTATTCCGAGCTGAGGTTAGATAGGATGCGCAGTCTTACCCCCGGACAGTGGTATCTTCGTTTCACCTGCGAGCAGTGTGAGGCCAAGCAGATACTGTTCGCGGACCTTTCGCGTGGCGAAGCCAGAATTCGTGCGACGTACGTCGTGGAGTGCTCCAGTTGTCTGCACAAAGGCGCTTACGACGGCGACGACATCGAACGTTATCAACACCCGCACGACCAGGAATCTACAACTTCATCGCCGTAAGGTTCGTTCCAACACCAAAGTTAACCCCATGATGAAGTAGAAGACGGTCACGACTTCGGAGTCGCCCCAGTTGTAGTGGACCACCCCGCTGACGAAAAAACCGGCGAGACCACCAAACGCACCGAGTGCAATCCCACGAGCTTCGGGCAGATCAACAGAAGCGCGAATTATCCCGATCAGCATTCGCGCGTACACCGCCAGCAACAACAGCCAAACTATCAACGCGGG
Organism: Pyrinomonadaceae bacterium; assembly: GCA_035276425.1. Lineage (GTDB taxonomy): Bacteria > Acidobacteriota > Blastocatellia > Pyrinomonadales > Pyrinomonadaceae > PSRF01. The sequence goes on along the minus strand of DATELP010000106.1, from coordinate 10,094 downwards.
CACGCCGCGCTCGAGCGCGATTTGCAACAGGTTCGAGTGCATGTGACCCATCGGCTGGCGACCGTTATCAAACAACCCCCACTCCTGCCAGTGGCCCTTGATCGAATCCATGCCGACGCCAAACAACAAATGCCGCGGTTTACTGACGAGCAAATGAAATCCTTCCCGCCAGACCATTTCGCGCCAGCTCGTCGATTGGTCCTGCACGTCGATCAACCCGACGTTGCGCTTCTGCTGTAAGAGAATTAGACCACCGAGAACCAGCGGAATCGCACACGCGCCGGCGATCAGTAACGTGCGCCGCGACACGCTCATCAACAACATCACCGCCACGGAAACCGCGAACCCGATCCACGACGCACGCGTCACCGTCATCACGAGCGCAAACACAAGCCCCGCGACGGCGATCAGCAGTAACCATCCAAACCGGCTCTTCTTTTGCGGCAATGCGAGCAACAATCCCAGCGCTAACGATGCAATAAGCTGCAACACCTCCGCGTACGTCACCCAATGACCGTAAAAACCCGTCGCGCGCCAATCACGCCCACGGCTCCAACCCGCAATGCCCAACTGCTCCGCCGCACTACCGCCCGTCAACAACTTTCCTCGCGGCACCTCAAGCTCCGGCATCCACTCAACACGATAGATCCGGACTTTCGCCGATTTCGATCCCTGCGCCAGCGCCGCTGCCAACTCATCCGGATTCCCAATCGGTTTTCCGTCCACCTCCCATACCGTATCGCCAGCAACAATCGGCGTGGACTTATTCACAGTCCGCGTATGAAACACCGCTTTCGCCAGCGGACTCTCAGCACTCACGCCCTGCACTTTCACACCACGTCCGACAATCGACTGTCCCGCGGTCCAAAACACATTCAACATGCACGAGCCGATCAACGTCAGCGCCAGCATGTGTACCAACCGCAGCGAACGAACGTTCTGCGCCACGAGGTAAACGATCGTGAAAAGACTCGCCGCGCGCATCTTCCCGATTGACATGATCGGGTTGTAAGAAAACACTCCCGACACGCCGCTCAGCACAAAGAATCCAAGCAACAAGTAATCAACTGGAGAGCGAAAGAGCGCAGGACGCGGATGAAACGCAAACCGCAACAGCCAGAAAAACAATCCGAGCATCCAGGCGGTTTGCGTCGCGGCGATCGAGTGAGGCGCAAACACCGCGATGAGAAAGATGCAGCCGATGATGGCGCGTTCGCACCATCCAGACAATCCCTGATTCGAATTCTGCATCGCCTGCATTAGAATGTTCGTGGTCTACTATATTCCATTCAGGTTAATTGCATGCAGCGAATCATTGTTGCGTTGGTGTTTTGTGCATTTGCGAGTCCGGTTTGGTCCCAGTCTGCCTCACGCGCTGACGAAGTGAAAGCCATTCAAGACGACGCGCGCGTGAAAGCGGCGTTCGCACATATTGACAAGGACCGCGACGAAATTCTGCGCGAGTGGATCGCCATCACCGAGATCAACGCGCCGTCAAAACAGGAACAGGAACGCGCGAAGTTTCTCGAAAGTATCTTACGCAAATACAAACTCGACATTCGTTACGACAGCGCCGGAAACCTGATCGCCACGCGTAAAGGCACCGTCGGAAAGCCGGTCACGGTTTTCGACGCGCACATGGACACCGTCTTTCAACCGGGCTTGAAGATCAAAGCCACCGTTCGGGACGGCCGCGTCTATGCACCCGGTGTCGGCGACGACACGCGCAACATCGAGGCGCTGCTCGCCACCATTCGCGCGCTCGACGCCGCAAACATCAAGACCAAAGGCGATCTCGTTTTTCTTTTCACCACCGACGAAGAAGCCGGCATGACCGGCGCCAAACAATACACCAAAGATAACAAAGGCAAGGTCGATTATTACGTCGCGCTCGACGGTGGTTACGAGGGTTTCACCTACGCCGGAATCGGCATCAATTGGTACCGCCACCATTTCATTGGACCAGGCGGACACACGCGTTCGCGCACGCCGCCTTATTCGGCGTCGCTGCCATTGGCACGCGCGATCACACGGATTTACGAGTTGAAAGTTCCCTCGAATCCGTCGTCAAACCTGAACATCGGTATGTTGGGTGGTTCGGAAGTCCCAAACGCGAAAGCGGCCGACGCGTGGTTCACAGTCGATCTGCGTTCGACCAGCAACGAAGTAATGGCCGATCTGGAGAAACAGATCGCCGTGATTCTCGATGAAGAAGCAAAGCGTGCGGGCGTGACGGTGAAAACCGACATCATTTCAGCGTCACCCGCGGCGGTATTGCCGGGCAATCGCGAGTCGCGTTTGGTGATGCTCGCGGAAGCAGTTCATCGCGCGATGGGGTTCAATCCGCCGATCGGAAATGCGGGTTCAAACAACTCGAGCGCGGCGCTGTTGCAAGGCATCACGTCGATTTCCACCGGCGCCGGTCCGTGCAACGATTCACACGCGTTGACGGAAAACTGCGAGATCGAGCCGCTCTACAAAGGAACAAAGAAGATTCTGTTACTGGCAGTTGTACTGGCGGGCCTCAATCAATAACGCTTGTGCTTCTTTGTGGCTCAATAACCTTCGCGGCCGATCATCACAAACCCGGTGCGCAGGATGATCTTCAGGTCCAACAACAGCGACCAGTTCTCGATGTAGAAGAGATCCAGCCGCACCATCTCCTCAAACGGCAAACGATTCCTGCCCGAGACCTGCCACAGTCCGGTCAGTCCCGGTTTCATGTCCAAACGTTTGCGATGCCACAGTTCGTAAGCTTCCACTTCGTAAGGAATCGGTGGACGTGGTCCAACCACACTCATGTCGCCCATCAACACGTTCAGCAGTTGCGGAACTTCGTCGAGACTCGTACGCCGCAAGAGTTTACCCACGCGCGTGATGCGGGGATCGGCGAAGAGTTTGTAGGTCGGCTTCTTTGCATCGCCGAGATTGGCTTCCGCACGTCCGGCGATAAACGCGCGTTGATATTCGCGGTGCAGTTCGGGATCGGCATCGGCGATCATCGTGCGAAACTTGTAAAGCAAAAACAGCCGGCCATCCATGCCAACGCGTTCCTGCGTGTAGAACACCGGCCCTTTTGAACCGATCTTGATCATCAACGCCAGCAACAGCCACAACGGAAACAGCAACACGATCGCAAGCGCCGCGCACACGATGTCGAAAGTTCGCTTCAGCATTCGCGCGCCACTCGAGAGCGGTTCGCGAAACAAACGGATCATCGGCAGCACGCCGATCTGATCGATCTCCGTCTTGCGCGGCAGGCAATTAAACAAACTCGGTGCGATGCGAAACTCAACGCCGCGACGCCGCCCGCAACGCATCATCACTTCAAACAACGCGTCGCCGCTCACTTGCGGATCGGCAATGATCACTTCATTCGCGCCCGAATCGCGAATCGCGTCCGGCAAGCCTTCGAGCGTCGCAATCACCGGCACGCCTTCGTAGTTTCCGCTCGTGTGAGCTTCCGGCGTTTGCGTATCAACAACGCCGATGACGCGATAGCCAAGCGCAGGCCGTTCGCGCATCTCGCGAATAAACAACGCCGCTTCCGGGCCGCGTCCGACAACCAGCGTCGGGATCAAATTAATCTGGCGTTGCCGTGCGAGCGTCTGCGCCGAACGCGTGACAAACCTGATCGCACCGACGCTGACGAGCACGAGAAAGAAGTCGACAACAAACACACCGCGCGCGTACGAGAACGCGCGAAACTCAAAACCGCCGCGATACAGAAACGCCGCCGCGACGATCAACAGCGAACCGGTAGCCGTGGCTTTGAAGAGGCGAATGCCATCGTCGACAAACGAAAACTCGCCACGCAGTCGATAAAGATCGCTGTAACGAAAACACAGCAACCTGATTCCGATCACAAACAACAGCAGCGCGGCGTACGGCGCAAACCGATCACTCCACGCGAACCCACCGCTTTCCGCAAACGCAGAAACACCTTCACGAAAATAAAACGCGAGCATGAACGAACCAGCCACAGCCAGCGCGTCCATCACCACCAGCAACGCCTTCACCGTGGGGATGATCCACTTCGGTGCGCGCCCGGGCACACGAACAGCACTCGCGTCGGTAAGCGGTTGTTGTTTACGTTGCGCTCGCATCAATGTCGCTTCATTTGTTCAAGAACCAGCCTGAAGGCTGAACTCAAAACGCGCGCCCGGGTGATTCCGTCGGCACAGTGCGTACGCGTTCTGAGTTCAAGCTTTAGCTTGCCAGCTACTCAGGAACCGAAGATCAGGCCCACAATCTCGTCGATAACGGCAGACGCGCGGCGCGGCTCAATCGATCGCTTTTTCTCAACGACTAACTTCCGCAAATCGTCGGCAGTTGAGATCCGTTCCAGCCGGCCTTCCTTCACTAACTCTTGATCGACCGCGGCCCACTGCCCCGCATAAATACTCGCCACCGGTACACCGAGCGCCGCGGCTTCGCGATTGATCGTTCCACCGGCGCTGATCACGAGATCGCTCGCGGCGATCAGGTTCGCACCGTCCAACGGCTTAGGCGGTACAATCAACCGATCGTTCGCTTGCGCCGCATACGTCGCTCGCTGCGCTTCGTTGCGCGGCAGCAGAACCACCTGCACGTTTTCCTTCCTTAACAACAACGCCAACGCCTCATCAAACAGCTTGTTCTGAAAGCGGTGATACAAGGCATCGTGCGCGGGCGGACGCATCAGGACCAGCACATTATCCGGGCGAACGCCGAGTTCGCACAACTCCTTCGCAAACGCCGGGTCGGGCTCGAAATCGGCGAGATAAACGTCTTCCTTCGTCCCGTGATAGCGGCGCACCTTGCCCACGCTCGCGCCGTAGCGTCGCAAACGCCGCGCGGGAAAACTCGCGGGAACGATGATTCGCGACGTCAACCGAAACGCGAGATGATTCGCGGGCTGGTATTCATAGTCCATCAACGTGACGCGGCGAATTCGCAACGCACGCGCGGCAAGGATTTGTGAATAAGAATTGTGGCTGATGGCGAGATCGAAATTGCGTTTGCGCGCCCAGGTGGCGAGCGACCACGCGCGGCTCATGAGGCTACCGGCTTTCGCGGAAACTTGCCGTCCGCCATGCGCGCCGACGACTTGCGCATCAAAGCCCGCGGCGTTCGCGAGTGGCACCGTTTCGGCAAACGCACGCGCGGTCGTTTCGATCTCGTGACCTTGTTCGACAAACCTCGCCGCCAGCGCCTTAAAGAACGGAACGTGTGGTGAGTTTGCGAGATCGATCCAAAGACGCATTCTTGTCTTGTGCTGCTTGTGCCTCTTTGTGGCTAAAGATTTAATTCAATCAGGCGCCCACGATTGCGCAGCGACATTTCCGCGGCTTCGATCATGCTCACCATGCGCAGGCCCGCGGCGCCGTCGGTATCCGGTTGACGATTGTTTTCAATGCAATCGACGAAGTGCAGCGCTTCGGTTTGCAACGCTTCGGTGTTATCAAGCCGCGGCGCCCACATATCGCCCGAACGATAGCTCACGAGCAGTTTGTAAACATCTTCCTGTCGCGGCGTGACGTTGATTCCCTTGTCGTAGACCTTCAGCTTTTCGCTCGGTTCGAGATCGTCGTAAAGGATCATCTTTTCACTGCCGCCGATCAGCGTGTGACGAACTTTCACCGGCGTCAACCAGTTGACGTGTACGTGCGCGATCTGCGCGCCGGAAAAGAACAGCGTGATGTAAGCAACGTTTTCGGGTTGGCCCGGAATGTGACTGATGCCCGTCGCCGAAACAGCCACCGGTTTCACGGGCAGAACGTAATCCATGATCGACAGATCGTGAATCGCAAGATCCCAGATAACATTTACGTCGTGTTGAAACAGACCGAGATTCACGCGCACGGCGTCGTAATAATAAATCTCGCCGAGCTGTCCCGATGCGATCAGTTCACGAATCTTGCGTATCGCGTCCGTGTAAACAAACGTGTGGTCCACCAGCAGCACCAGTTTGCGTGCCGCAGCTTCGTCGATCAGTTGGCGTGCGTGATCCGATCTTGTTGCCAGTGGTTTCTCAACCAGCACGTGCTTGCCGGCACGCAGCGCCGCTAGCGCGAGTTCAAAATGCGAAGAGACGGGTGTGGCGATCACCACCGCGTCGATTTGCGGATCGTTTATCAGGTCGGTTGAGTTGCTACACGTCTTGATACCCGGATAGAGCTTCCGCAAAGGCGCGATGCGTTCCTCGCGCAGATCGCAAACGCGCGTCACTGCCGAATCCGGCGCGGCCATAAAATTTCGCACCAGGTTCGGTCCCCAATAGCCGTAGCCGATTACACCAACTTTGATCATGTCGTTTGTTTGCGAACGTCTCCTATCACACGCGCCGGCACACCCGCGACGATTGCGAAGTCAGGCACGTCTTTCGTCACGACCGCGCCCGCGCCGACAAGCGCGCCCGCGCCAACCGTCACACCTGCGATGATCGTGGCGTTGCTGCCGATGCTCGCTCGTTTCCTAACTCTGGTTTTAATCACTTTCCAATCCGCTTCCGTTTGTAACGAACCATCACGATTGACCGCGCTCGGATACACGTCGTTCGTAAACATCACGCCATGCCCGATAAAACACTCATCCTCGATCTCCACACCTTCGCAAATAAACGTGTGCGACGAAATCTTACAACGCGCACCGACAATCGCGTTTTTCTGAATCTCGACAAACGCGCCGATCTTGCTTTCATCCCCGATCGAGCAGCCGTACAGGTTGACGAGATCGGGTTGAAAAATTCGGACGTCGTGTCCGAGTATTACGTCTGTTGCGATTGGCATTTAGTTGGGCATGTCCTCGAGCAAACGCGCTAGAGCATACAGCATCCACGCCTGTGTCCAACGCATGTACGGCTTGCGCACGGTGTAGAAACGACGGCGTTGATAGTAGAAGAAGCCTCGCGGGTCACGCAGGTTGTTAATGGTCCACGAAGCGATCTGGTGGGCCAGCATCGATGAATTTTCGTCCAGGTCACGACACTCAAGGAGAGTCACGATCGCGCTGGCTGCGGCGTGCGCATCCACCGGATAAAGGTCGTCATGGTAGTATTTCGGCCAGCCGTCCGCAAGAAAGAACGTCCGCTTCCAATAGCTAAACCCGCGTTCCAAAGCTTGTTGAAATTCTACACCTAACGAGCACGCGGAGATTATCCGTCGCAGTGAAAACAGGATGTAAGCAGTGTGGAAGTTGTCGATCCATGATTGGCTCGGATCAGTGCCGTACGTCCACGAGCCGTCGGGTTGTTGATGATTGATGACGTAGCGAGTGGCACGTTCCGCTTCGGCGCACAGGGCTGCGTCATCGGTTAGCGTGCCGATCTCCGCGAGCACTTCAGCCGCGAGAAGACTAGCGTTAAAGATGCGCGTGTCTGTGTTGGGCGCGTAGCTGAAACAGAGTTCTGTGTCGGTGTCGATCGTGCGTGGCAGATCGTGAAGGATGAAGTCGCAAACACTGCGTGCTGTGTTGAGATATTCGTCGTCGTTGAACTCGCGCGCTGCTTCGATGAACGCACGCGCCGCGAATACAGTCGGAACGATGGTCGGCGTGCCACGCGGCGCGAAGAAGTTGCGGCTCTGCCAATCGAAGTTGTAGCCCCACGCGGCGCCGCTCGTACCTTCGGTTTTCATCGACAGCAACATCGAGAGCAGATTCCTGGCTTGCAGTTCTGCTTCTTCGGATTTTAATCGACGATAAGTTGCGAGTTGGGCCAACGCAAAAAGCGCGATGCCTTTCGAATTACGTTCCGCAGGCACGCGCGCGAGCGGACGTAGATCGGCAGGCGATCGTTTTACGAGTTGCGTCCAAATAAGACGGGCATTACGTGAGTTCGCAAACGGTGTCGCTTGAAAGAGACGGCTGTTCAGCGCGTCGAAGGGATCGTGTCCAGCGAAGTCATGCTCTCTGCACCACGCGAGGAGTTGATCATAAACGGTTTGCACAGTCTGCGTAATCTGTGGATGGTTCTTAACGACTCCCGACTGACGTCTCGATTCGCCGCGGTGTTTCGACAAAGCTTTCATGCCAGAGTTCAAACATCAGCAACGTCCAAAGCAGTTTGCGATGATTGGCGACGCCGCGTTCGTGTTCATCCTGCAACTTCGCGACATAATCAGCATTGAACACACCCGCGCGGCGTACGCGCTCCGGCGACAACAGATCCCGCGCCAGCGGCCGCAGCTTAACCTTCAGCCACTCCGCTACCGGCACGCCGAAACCTTTCTTCCCGCGCCGCGTTACAAAACCCGGCAACATGTCGTGTACGGCTTTCTTCAAGATGTACTTCGTCTTCATCCCGCGCAACTTGTAATTGCACGGCAACGACGCCGCAAACTCCGCCACGCGCGGATCGAGAAACGGCGCACGCACTTCCAGCGACACCGCCATACTCGCGCGATCGACCTTCGTCAAGATGTCTTCCGCGAGATATAGATGCGTGTCGACGCTCTGCATCCGCGTCACCAGATCCTCGCTTTCGCACTCTTCCGCGATCAGACGCGCGTCAATATAGATATCGTCGTTGCTTGCTGCGCGTGCCTCGGGCGTCAACAACTGTTGCTGTTCTTCAGGTGTGAACGAACCAAACCAGATGTGGTGACGCGCGACCGTGTCGTAGTTCGCGCCGGTCACGAATCGCAACGCTTTGTAGTCGAACGAAAGGTTCTTCGTCTTCACCGGCATCAAGCGCACGACCGGTTCGATGATCCCACGGCGCAACCCGCGCGGCACTCGTTTGTAAACTTCGGCCCAACGATGACCGGCATACATCTGATAACCGGCAAACAACTCGTCGCCGCCATCACCGCCCAACGCAACGGTCACGTGCTTACGCGTGAATCGCGACAACAAATACGTCGGCACGAGCGACGGATCGCTGAACGGCTCGTCCATCCACGCGCCGATCTCGCTCACGAGATTCGCCGCGAGGTTTGCGCTGAGTCGCTCTTCGTGATGATCAGTGCCGAGATACTTCGCCACACCACGCGCATACGCCGATTCATCAAAAGACGACTCAGCAAACGAGATCGAAAACGTTTTCACCGCTTCCGACGAAGCACGCACCGCCAGTGCGGCGACTGTCGACGAATCCACACCACCCGAAAGCAAAACGCCAAGCGGAACATCGGAAACCAGACGCATGCGCACCGCGTCAGCGAGCAACTCGCGCAAGTGATCGGCAGCGTCGTGCTCGCTCGGAAGCGGGTCGGCGATTTTGTAAGACAGCTTCCAATAGCGTTCGACGTTTACCCGGCCGTCTTCAAGCGTGAGTTTGTGTGCGGCGGGAAGTTTGTTGATGCCCTCGTAGATCGAAAGCGGCGCGGGGACGTAATCGAATGACAGATATTGCCGCAGTGCTTGCAGGTTGAGTCCCGGCTTAACGTCTCTGTGGGCCAACAGCACCTTTGGCTCGGACGCGAAGAGCAACGTGCGATCGAACACGCCCCAGTAAAGCGGCTTCTCGCCGAAACGATCGCGCGCGATCAACAAACGCCGGCGTTTGCTGTCCCACAACGCAAACGCAAACATGCCGTTGAGCTCGCGCACCATGTCGTCGCCGTACTCTTCGTAAAGATGCGGCAACACTTCCGTATCCGAAGCGCTGCGAAACGAGTGGCCGCGCTTTTCCAGCGAAGCACGCAGTTCGCGATAGTTGTAGATCTCGCCGTTGAGAACGACGGCGACCGATCGATCTTCATTAAAGACCGGCTGCTCGCCGGTGACGAGATCGATGATCGCCAGGCGTCGCATGCCGAGGGCCGTGCCGGTCGTCGCAAACAAACCTTCGGAATCCGGGCCGCGATGGACCATGCGCTCGCACATCGCGTGCAGCAGATCCTTCGCGCCGTCGGGAGGCGGCGTGTGCGAATCGAGACTGGCCCAACCGGTAATTCCGCACATACTTAGTCTTTAAATCCCAACCGCTCACGCACGGCGTAGATCGCCTTCGCCTGTGATTCGTGATACGTGCGTACAAGCATCTCGGCGAGCAGTCCCATCAGCAGGAATTGCACGCCGACTGCAAACATGACGATGCACAGAATTGGTAAAGGCGTCTGCACGAAGTCAGCCTTGTGAAAAAACTTCAGAAAGAGTGCGTACAGTCCGCT
>DATELP010000105.1:0-7324 GCA_035276425.1 Pyrinomonadaceae bacterium | reverse complement strand
CGCGGTGATCACGTGGCAAACCGGAACGATCAAGCGATCGCGTCTGCGCACCGGTGGCGGCAGTTATCTTTCGTCGCACGATCCGCGAGAGATTCTCGGCGTCGGCCCCGCGACAAAGATTGATTCGATTCAGATTCGTTGGCCCAGCGGCATCGTCGATAAGCTAACCAATGTGCCACTCAACAAATATGTGAAGGTGACCGAAGGTGTGGGCCAAGCTCGCTAAAATCTGCGTAATCTGTGGATTGCTTGTCGTCGTTTGCTACGCGCAGCAGGACAACTTTTTCTCCGAGTGGCGCCCCAATTCGAACACGCGCGGCATTCGTTACGTCGGCAACAACGCTTGTATCGAATGCCACAAAGAGCAGGCCGGACAGTTGAACACGCCGATGGGCCAGGCGTTGGAAGTCGCGCCTGATTGCGACATCGTCACCGCGAAAGGCAAACTCAATTTTCGTAACGGTCCTTACACCTACAACATCGCGCGCGAAGGCCAACAGATTACCTACAGCATCACCGACGGCAAGAACACAATCACTAAACCGATCCTCTACTGCTTCGGCCAGGGCCACGTCGGTCAGACGTTTCTCTTCCGTCACAACAACATGCTTTACGAAACGCGCGTGAGTTACTTCGAGAAGCTTCGCGGTCTCGATTTAACGATCGGTCATCGTCCCGAGGCGCCCGCGTCGTTGGAAGATGCGCTCGGACGCGCGATTGCCGGTGAAGAGCCACAGCAGTGTTTTGGCTGTCACACGACCGGCGCGGTGCAGGGAATGGAGTTGAAGTTGGACCAGCTGAGTCCGGGCGTGGGTTGTGAAGCGTGTCATGGACCAGGCGAAAAGCATCTGGTAGCGATGAAAGCGAAGAACCTCGACGAGCCGCAGATCTTCAATCCCGGTGGACTTGGTGGACACGAGTTGTCGCAATCGTTTTGTGGCACGTGTCACACGAGTTTCGAACAGGCGATGCTGCAACCCGGGCAGTCGGGCATCAACAACATTCGTTTTCAACCCTATCGCATGTTCAATAGCCGCGGTCACAACACGAACGATCCGCGTATCAGTTGTTTGAGTTGTCACAATCCGCACGAGAAGTTGCAGAAAGACACGGCGTACTACGATCAGAAGTGTCTCGCGTGCCATCTTACGACCGCGAAAGAGGCGAAGACCGAGCGGCGCAAAGATGCGCCATGTCCAGTAAGTACGAAGAAGTGCGCGACGTGTCACATGCCAAAGGTCGAGCTTCCCGGAATGCACGCGGAGTTCACCGACCACTGGATTCGCATCGTCAAACCCGGTGAACCGACGCCACGTTGAGCCACAAAGAGGCACAAAAAGCACAAAAGGCACAAGAGAGACAAAACAGTTAGAAATCATTATTTCTAGTTCTTTGCTCTTGTACCTATTGTCTCTCTTGTGCTTCTTGTGCCTCTTTGTGGCTAACGGTAAACCTTGATCCAGTGGTTGCGCACTTTGGGGGTGATGCGCACGCGGTCGTGGCTGGAGAAGATGACGTTTGAGTTTTGATTCGGCAGGTGACAATCCACGCACTTGCCTTCAATCGCGCGGCCGCGGGTCGGAAACAATCCGCAGCTCTGCACTTTGTGACACTGCATACACTTCGCGGAGAAGTCGCTGACCTCGCGTTGCGGACGATGCACGTCGTGACACGTCGAGCAGGTCATGTTTGATTTGACGAAGCATTTACTCCGCTCGAGCAGCGCGAGTTGATTGCCGTGAACGTCGAGTGGTTCGTCAGGCTTTGGCTTCTCGAGTTGAATGTGATCTTCGAGCACGTTCCCGACAGTGAAAGAGAACGGCGGTGTTTTAGCGACGCCGACGCCGCCGTGACACAGGCCGCACATATCGATCTGCCGCTCGCGTGGAAGTTTCGCCGGGTTGACGATCGCTTGCTGTGCGGGTTTTGCGTTTGGCGGGGAGTTGAGTGCGATGTGTTGTTCGCCTGGTCCATGACAGCGTTCGCACGAGACGCCGAGAACGTAACCTTCGCGTCGATAGCGATTCGCGAGGCTCGTGACCGGTTGAAAGAAAGAGCCGTGACATTCAAGGCAACGCGGCAAGACTGGACGGCTGAAGTCCAGTGTACGGTCGCCGTAGCCGGGACTGTTGACCCACCCCACCGTGGTCCAAAAAGAGACCGGTAACTGAAATAGCTGATCGTTCTCGCCCCAGTAAAGATACGTTTGGCCTTTGCGTCCGGAGCCGATCACGATGTCGAAACGCTGCGAGATTGAGACTGCATCGGGCGGTGTCCCGAGCACACCGGTTTGGAAGAAGCCGTTTGGCCGGGCTTCGAGGCGGTAGAAGAGTTCGGGTTCTGAGGTTTTTAGAATGTCGTCGAACTTGCCGAGAATCGATTCGCGCATAGCAGCGCGCGAAGTGAGATGGTGGGCGGTCGTGAAGTAACCGCCGTAGTCTTTATGACAAGACAGACACTGATCGTCGGTTGCCGCTAGCGTGAGCGAACGGGAAACACAGATCAAACCGATAAAGAAAAGCGTAATTACCAGTCGCAACTTCTACTTACCAGTCGCTTGGATCAACTTCCGAACACTCGGGATTACCATGAATTCAAGCGCGCCGTAAGGCTTGGCCGCTTCGTCCATTTTCAACAAACTAGCCGTGCGCCATTCGGCTGTTGGTGGCGCACCGAGTGTCAGATACGACAACGCTTCAAGTCCGGTCTCGCCCAACACCGAAAGGTTTGCCGCCAACGGCCTGACCTCTTTCAACGAAGGCGACCGATCGATGAGCGGTTCGAGCCTTGCCCCTGAGGTCTGCCAATCGGCCATCATCTGGCCCAACTCCGAACGGTAAAGTTGAAAGCGCGGCGCATCCGCGAGAAATGCGTCGACCATCCACGCAAACTTGCGCGCCGCTTCACTGTCGGGCAACGTCGCGTCCACCACGCCGGTCAACGGGCTTAACATCGTCTGCGGGCGTTGTTGATAGCGCCGGTACTCCTTCACCGGCTCGACGATCGACACGAGCGTCTTCAAAGGACCAATGTCGTCGCTGCGCAACATCCGCCGCAACATCATGTCCTGATTCTTCTTGTGCATCAGTCCCAACTCTTCCAACTGCAAACTGATCACCGCGAGCCGTCGATACATGTCGTTGACGTCAGTGGTATTACGCGGCGACCAAAGTCGTTCAGCGATTGCGGCAGTGCGCGGCCAGATGCGTGAATCGATCGTTTCGTGCGTCACCCACTCGGCCCACATCGTCGCTTCGCCGCCGAGCACGTGCTTTGCTTCAGCCGGCGTGAGCGTGCTGTCAGCCGGCAGCGGATCGGCAACGTAGTGTTGCGACGCCGGTTGGATCAGATCGATGTAGTAACCGTTGGATAGTATTCCGTCGTAACCCTTGCGCGCGGCTTCCGCGAGCGCGGCCGTTCCGCGCCATGAGTGAATCACGACGTCCTTCGGGATTTCCGGTTGCAGAATCTCGTCCCAACCGATCATCTTCTTGCCGTGCTTCTGAAGAATCTTGAGCAGGCGCGTGTTGAAGTAGGCTTGTAGCGCGTGGTTGTCTTTGATTCCTTTCTCTTTCATGTAAGCCTGAATCGTGGGGTTGCGATCCCACTGCTTGCCTTCGTTTTCATCGCCGCCGATGTGCAGGTACGCATCGGGAAACAGCGCGGCCATCTCGCCGAGAAAGCCTTCGAGAAATTTGTAAACGTCTTCGCGCGTCGGATCGAGCGCGGGCTCGAAGATGCCTGGACGGCGTTCGATCGTGTATGGACCAGGCGCGCTGCCGAGTTCGGGATAACCGACGAGCCAACTCGTGCTGTGCCCGGGAATGTCAAACTCCGGCACGACACGGATGCCGCGGTCGCGCGCGTAAGCGATGATGTCTTTGATCTGTTCCTGCGTGTAGTAGTTTCCGTCCGAACCGAGCTGGTGCAGCTTCGGATACTTCTTGCTCTCAACGCGGAAGCCCTGGTCTTCGCTCAGGTGCCAGTGAAACACGTTCATCTTCAACGCGGCCATCGCGTCGAGATTGCGTTTCAGCACTTCGATCGGTTCGAAGTGACGCGCGACGTCGATCATTAGACCGCGCCACGGAAAGCGTGGCTGATCCTGAATCTTCACGCCGGGCAGGAAATAACCCTGGCGATCGGCATTGACTAACTGCAACACGGTTTCGAGTCCCCGCATCGCGCCGATAACCGTTGGCGCGCTCAACAAAGCCTGACGGCGAGTGATGTCGATGCGATAGCTTTCGTTTTCGTCGAGGGCGGGAATGTCTTTGCCGGGACCGTCGCACTGAACGATCAACGTGGTCATCTGATCGTCGAGCGCGAGACCGGGCGCGAGCGACAAGACAGTGCGGCCTTCGAGACGTTTGACGAAGCGCGCGATCGCGGCTTGCAAGCGCGCGTCCGAATGTCCGCGAACAGCGACCTTGAACGATTCGTCGATGGCCAGCCGTTCGTTGTCGAACGTGATAGACGCCGGCACGGGCATCAGGTTGTGTTGTTGGGCCACGGCAAGTGGACCACAGATTAAAAGAATCAGTGTTAAGAGCAGGTAGCGGGTTGTTTTCATCTTAAGGTGAACCTTTGACTTAGGTCGCCAATCCTCACTTCGAACTGTCCAGGCTCGGCAGTAGGTTTATTGTCGGCTCCGATGAACGACAGATCGTCGCGCCGGAGCTTGAAAGTGAGGGTGCGGCTTTGATTCGGTTCGAGATTCACTTTCGCAAATCGTCGCAGCCGGCGATTGGGAGGTGAAAGTGACGCCACGAGATCGCTCACGTAGACCAGCACCGCTTCCTTGCCCGCACGCGCGCCGGTGTTGCTAACGGTGACGCTGACACCGATTTCTTCGTTACCCGAGATCGCTTGTTTGTCGAGACGAAGATCTTTGTAAGCAAACGTGGTGTAACTCAATCCCTCGCCAAACGAGAACTGCGGCTTGAACGCCATGTTGCCAAACGCGGTGTTTTCGGTTTCGAAGGGTTTGTGATCGTAATTAATCAAACCATTCGGCGTGCGCGGATACGTGAACGGAAGCTTCCCGCTCGGATTCACGTCGCCAAACAACACATCGGCGATCGCGGTGCCACCTTCGTTACTCGGATTGTAGGCCATCACGATCGCCGGAATCCGATCCGCGATGCGATTGATGATGCGCGGACGGCCTTCGACGAGCACCAGCACGACCGGCTTTCCGGTCGCGATGATCGCATCTGCGAGTTTGAGTTGCGGTTCACCAATCGTCAGGTCAGTAATGTTTCCCGGCGTTTCGCAGTAAGAACCCTCGCCGAGCGCGAGCACAACCACGTCGGCTGACTGCGCCGCACGTACTGCTGCCGGGATGTCGACTTCCTCTTCCAAACTCGTCGGGTTGTTGTTTGACGTCGAACCCGGCTGCCGAAAGATTCTCGTGCCCGGCACGTAAGTGACATTACCGGCGCCAACCTTGGCTTCGATCGCCTGACGAACCGTGTGTCGATCTTTCGGATAGAGCGACTCTTCCGAACCCTGCCAAACATAAGTCCAACCGTTGTTCAATGAGATCAACGAGTCCGCGGTTGGACCAGTGACGAGCACTTTCTTGTTCTTTGCGAGCGGCAACAAGTTGTTCGTGTTCTTCAGCAGCGTGATCGATTCGCGCGCCGCTTCCAAAGCAACCTGCCGCGACTCGGGCCGCGCGAAGTTTGACTTCAAAGCCGCGTTTGGTCCGGGATTCTCAAACAGTCCCAACTCATACTTCACGCGCAAAATTCTGCGCACCGCTTCGTCAATACGCGTCTGCGGCACTGCGCCTTCTTTCACCAACTCGAGCAAGTGATCGGCGAAACTGTAATCGTTCGGGACCATGCTCATGTCGATGCCGGCCATCACTGCGAGTCGCGTCGCTTCTTTCTCGGTGGCCGCGATGCGCCAGATGTTGACAAGCTTTTTGATGTCTTCCCAATCGGAAACGACAATGCCATTGAAGCCGAGTTCCTCACGCAGAATGCCGTGGAGCAGGTGACGATTGATGTGACCGGGCACGCCGTTGATCTCACCGGAGTTGATCATGATCGTGCGCGCGTTGGCTTTGATCGCCGCGGCGAACGGCGGCAGGAAATATTCGCGCAGGTAGTTTTCGGGAATCCACGCGGGCGTGCGATCGCGGCCGGTGAGCGGAAAACTGTAGCCCATGTAATGTTTCAGACTCGTCGCGACCTGCGTTTGCGAAGCGACGTCCGTTCCTTCGAGTCCACGCGTGAACGCGACACCCATCACGGTCGCGAGATACGGATCTTCACCAAACGTTTCCCAGAAGCGCGGCCACAGCGGATTGCGGCCGAGGTCGAGTACGGGCGAGAAACTCCACGGAATTCCGGCGGCGCGTGTTTCCGCGGCGGTGATCTCGGCCGCGCGTTTCATCAGTTCCGGATTCCATGTCGCGGCCATGCCGATCTCTTGCGGAAAGAGCGTCGCGCCTTGCACGTAGTTCGCGCCGTGAATCGAGTCGATGCCGTAGATGACGGGAATGCCGAGGCGCGTCTTTTTAGTCGCGGCTTCCTGAATCTGACTGATGACCTGGTGCCAATGATCGACCGTGAGTGCCTGATCGGAAACGTTGAGAATCGATCCGACGCCGTACTTCACGATCGCTTTTTCGAGTTTCGCCGGATCGACTTTGATGTTCTGATCGTTGCCGGCGGCAATCATGCCGATGGCGAGTTGGGTCATCTGCCCGACCTTCTCTTCGATCGTCATGCGTTTGAGCAACGCTTCGATCTTTTGCGAATGATCGGGGAGCGGTTTGATCTGATTGTTGCGACGGAAAAACTCGTCGCTATCGATCACGTCCGGCGACGTCTGGGCGAGTGCCGGCTGGAGTACGAAGCACAGTGAAAGACTGACTGCCCCCAGGGCACGAGTCACTTTTCTCATCTATTTGCTGTCCTCAGGCAGGAATACAGGAACGCGGGTATTTTAGCGCAAAACCGGGCCACAAAGAGGCACAAGAAGCACAAAAGGCACAAAAGAAGTTAACCAGGAAAGGCGTCCTCGTAACTCCTTTATTGTTTCTTGTGCCTTTTGTGCTTCTGGACTGAACCCCTGGATTGAGACACTCGTTATAGGCACACTTAGGCAGAAAGGAGCTGTGAAGTGGCGAAGAGACGAGTGCGACGACATTCGGAGGAGTTCAAGCAGCTGTGCGTCGAGCGGATGAAGCAATGCCACGACATCCCCGTTGTCGAACACCTCTGCGGCCTCAGCGACCTTCCGGACACCGGCTTCAAATTCTTCGCCGTCCCCGTAAAGATCAAAAACTTCGGCACCTTCCCCGTCCGCG
>DATELP010000104.1:0-3672 GCA_035276425.1 Pyrinomonadaceae bacterium | reverse complement strand
AACAAGGCATTGTTTGAAGTGTTTCTGCGGGTAGCGCGCGAGTACAAACTGCCGGTGCGCGTGGCGAAGGCGTGGTTCACACAGGCGGACTTCTTGCCGGAATTAATCAAGCCGGACGACGTCTTCATCGATCGCGTGCTCGACATAAATCCGAGTGTCGCGCCGCAAGACTGGGCCAATTTCTACAGCGAGGCGCTGCGCAAACTCGAACCCGGCGTGACAGAGATCGTGATTCATCTCGCTTACGACGATGCGGAGATGCGTGGCGCCACTTCGGATCATCCAAACTGGGGCGCAGCCTGGCGCCAGCGTGACTTCGACTTCTTCACCAGCGACGCGTTTCGCAAAGTTCTCCAGGAGAACAACATCAAGCTCATCACCTGGCGTGAGATCGGAAAGTTGATCGCCAAGTAATTTGTCGAATAGGTCCTGTACGACCTGTTAGGAGCTATAAAAAACTCTTCACGCCAGTGGCCCGCTTCGACTCTTCCTTTCGCGTTAGACAAGTGTGGAAAGGAGAGTTTTATGAAACTCATTGAAAGAGCAATCGCATTGGTGGTCCTGAGCCTGCTTGTTACCGTGTCGGCCGCTTATGCGCAGACTGACCGTCAGACGCTGGTTGATATTCCGTTCAATTTCACCGTTGGTGAGAAGGCGATGCCCGCCGGCGAGTACCTGATTCGGCGCAACCGGAAAGATTCAGACGTTGTGTGGGTCATCCAGAACAAGGCGAGCGGCGAGGCCGCGCTGCTGCTGACGCGATCCGTCCATTCGGCTGACACGCAGGAAAACGCGAAGTTTGTCTTCCGCAAGTACGACGACCTCTACTTCCTGTCGGAGTTCTGGGCCGCCGGCACAAACACCGGACGCGAGATCCAGGTAACTGACAAGGAGCGCGCGCTGGCGAAGTCACTGGCTGTAGCGCCGCAGGTCCACGTGCTCATCGATCGCGGCGGACGTTAAGACGAGATTCGTTTTCTGCTGAATAACTGAACCAGACCCGACGAAGCAAACTTGAGGGCTCCGGCAGCAACCGGAGCCCTTGTTATTTGTGTTGTAGTACACTGGAACGGCTGGTCCAACACTTTGAAGGAAGCCTCCGAGTGACAGAAGAAAAGTTCTCGCGCCGCGGGTTCCTGAAACTCAGCGGAGTTGGTGTCATGAGTACCGTCGGCTTACGCGCGCTTGCAGCCACTAACCAGGATCGTTTGCTTTACGTCGGCACGTACACGCTTGGCACGTCCGGCAAAAGCGAAGGCATTTACGTGCTTGGCATGAACGAGGACAGTGGCACGTTGACTCTGAAGACTTCCGTCAAGTCAGACAATCCATCGTTTCTGGCCGTTAACCCGGGCCGATTTTTGTATGCCGTCAACGAAGTGAGCGAGATAAACGGCAAGCGAACCGGCGCTGTGAGTGCTTTTGCAATCAGTTTCTCGCCGCTGAAGTTGACGTTCATCAACCAGCAGCTTTCCGAAGGCGCCGATCCGTGCCACCTGAGTTTCGACCGTAATCGAAAACACTTGCTCGTAGCCAATTACACGAGCGGCACCGTGGCCGTGTTGCCGATTCTTGCTGACGGCAGTCTTGGCGCCGCGGTCGACGTCCAGCAACACGAAGGTTCCGGTCCCCGCGAACAGCAGAAAGGTCCACACGCGCATTGCATCAAACTGGACCGTGCCAATCGCTTCGCCTTCGCCGCGGATCTCGGAAACGATCGAGTCATGATCTACCGCTTCAATCCGATCGACGGAAAGCTTGAACCTGGCCCACAAGCGTCGGCCACACTTCATCCCGGCGCTGGACCACGCCATTTCACTTTTCATCCCAACGGCAAGTTTCTCTATGTCATCAACGAACTCGATTCCTCACTCACGACGTTCAAATACAACGCCACGCAAGGCACACTCACCGCTTTCGAAACCGTCTCGACGTTGCCGCGCGACTTCAGCGGCCAGAGCTTTTGCGCCGACATTCACGTCTCGCCGTCAGGCCGTTTTCTTTACGGCTCGAACCGCGGGCACAACAGCATCGTCGTGTTTGCAATCGATCCACGCAGCGGCCGGCTCAATCTCGTCGAGCACGTCTCGACCGAAGGCAAGTGGCCGCGCAACTTCATCATCGATCCGTCGGGGCAATTTCTACTCGTTGCCAACCAGCACACCGACAACGTGGTCACGTTTCGTATCGACCAGCAAACCGGGCGACTCACGCCAACAGGTCAGGTGACAGAAATTCCGACTCCAGTCTGTCTCCAGTTTCTCTAATTAAGTTACAATAGCGGCGTTCCTGTATCCTGCCTGAGGACAGCAAAAAGATGAGAAACCTGACCCGTGCCCTGGGGGTGGTTAGTCTTGCACTGTGTTTCCTGCTCCAGCCCTTAATCGCACAAACACAACCCGGCGTCGTCGATAGCGATGAGTTTTTCCGTCGCGCGAGTCCCGCTCCCAAACTCCGCGATCATTCGCAAGAGATCGAAGCGCTGCTCAAACGCATGACGCTCGAAGAGAAGGTCGGACAGATGACCCAGCTCGCGATCGGCATGGTCACGTCTGGCAGCGATCAGAACCTGAAGATCGATCCGGCCAAACTCGACAAGGCCGTTGTGAAGTACGGTGTCGGTTCGATCCTCAACGTTGCCGATCAGGCGCTGACGGTGGACCACTGGCACGAGATCATCAGTCAGATTCAGGATGCTGCCAAAAAGACGCGCCTCGGAATTCCCGTCATCTACGGCATCGACTCGATTCATGGCGCGAATTACGTGCGCGGCGCGACACTCTTTCCGCAAGAGACGGCGATGGCCGCGACGTGGAATCCCGAACTGATGCACCGGGCAGCGCAGATCACCGCCGCCGAAACACGCGCCGCCGGAATTCCCTGGAGCTTCTCGCCCGTGCTCGATCTCGGCCGCAATCCACTGTGGCCGCGTTTCTGGGAAACGTTTGGCGAGGATCCTTATCTCGCGAAAGTGATGGGTGTCGCTTTCACGCGCGGGCTCGAAGGCTCGGACGTCTCATCGCAAACACAGGTCGCGACGAGCCTGAAGCATTACATGGGCTACAGTTTTCCTTTAACGGGCCGCGATCGCACGCCCGCATGGATTCCGGAAAACTACCTGCGCGAATACTTCCTGCCGACGTTTGCCGCCGCCGTGAAAGCCGGCGCGCGCACGATCATGGTCAACTCCGCCGAGATCAACGGCGTGCCTGGTCACATCAATCACCATCTGCTCACTGACATCCTGCGCGGCGAGCTCGGCTTCAACGGCTTCGTCGTTTCCGATTGGGAAGACATCAAGAAGCTCGTCACATTCTGGCGCATCGCAGCGACCGAGAAAGAAGCGACGCGCCTGGCGGTGATGGCGGGCATCGATATGAGCATGGTGCCGAACGATTACAGTTTCGCCGATCACCTGATCGCGCTGGTGAAAGAAGGCGCGGTGCCGCAGTCGCGTATCGACGAAGCCGTGCGACGTATCCTGCGCGTGAAGTATGAGCTCGGACTGTTTGAACATCCCGGTCCGGATGCGTCGTTGAAAGCAAACTTCGCGCGGCCTGATTCACGGCAAGTAAGTCTTGAGGCGGCGCGCGAGTCGATCACGCTGTTAAAGAACGCGAATAACGTTTTGCCGCTGGCGAAGAACGCGAAAGTGCTCGTCACTGGTCCAAC
>DATELP010000103.1:0-11755 GCA_035276425.1 Pyrinomonadaceae bacterium | reverse complement strand
GTCGTGCTTCTTCCGCCGGAGTCAGACGAGAGTCATATCGGACTTCTGCTGGACGGCGCGCGTGTGGCGTTGAAAGGTAATGATGATTTCCGCTTCGTGCTCGTTGGTGGCGCGGCCAGTTTCGCGCGCTCCTTGCATCTTGAAGCGAAGCATCTCAACACGTGCGTGGTTGACGTGCCGCTGGACCATCCGGAAGCGGCCGCATGGGTGTTGGCGGAAGCGCTCGCGACGCGCGGCCACGCGGAAGCGCGTTACGATTCGAACGGCAAACGCTACGAGCCGGTGCTGCGCCCGCTCGTGTCTGAAGTGGATGAACGCGATTTGTCGCTGACGCCGGATGACGTGTTAGTCGTCACGGGAGGTGCACGCGGGATCACGGCGGAATGCGCGCTTCAGCTTGCGCGCGAATCCGGCGCGCGTCTCGCTATCTTCGGACTTTCCCAACCGAACGCGGACGAAGAGATCGTCTCGAATCTCGACCGAATGAAGGCCGCGGGCGTTGAGTTTCGTTACTACAGTGTTGATGTCAGCGACGCTACCGCGACACGCGAGGCGGTCCGTAAAGTTGAAAAGGATCTGGGACCAGTCACAGCGATCCTGCACGGTGCGGCGCGAAACGTTCCGTGCCTGATTGAAAATCTCAACTCGGAAGAGTTCTCCAAAACGTTAGCGCCCAAGCTTCGTGGCGCGCAGAACTTACTCGCCGCGATCGATCCCGATCGCCTGCGCCTCTTGATCACGTTCTCGTCGATCATCGCGCGGACGGGATTGCCGGGCGAAGCTCATTACGGTCTCGCTAACGAATGGCTCACACGTGCGACGGAGAGTTGGGCAATCGAACATCCGCACTGCCGTTGCCACGCGATCGAATGGTCTGTCTGGTCGGGCGTCGGCATGGGCGCGCGTCTCGGAACAGTAGACGAGTTAGCAAGAAAAGGTATTACACCCATACCTGTAGAGAAGGGTTTGGATTCGTTGCGCCGGCTGCTCTCGCGAAAGTCAACGGAGGTCGCTGCGGTGGTCATGGGCCGCTTACGCGACATGCCGACGCTTGAAGTCGAAAAGCCCGAGCTTCCGTTCTTGCGCTTCCTCGAAAAGCCGCGCGTCTATTACCCCGGTATCGAACTGGTTGTGGACGCTGAGTTGTCCACGGGCAGCGATCCATATTTGGACGACCACGTCTTTCGTGGCGAACGACTGCTACCCGCCGTGCTGGGCATGGAAGCGATGGCCCAGGTATTCATGGCGCTCACTGAGACAAACCAGCCGCCGGTATTCGAGCAGGTTAAGTTCGAACGTCCCGTCGTTGTAAGCGAGGGGGCAACCAACACTATTCGCGTCGCCGCGCTCGTGCGTACTCCGGGCTGCGTAGAGGTCGTTCTGCGCAGCTCGGAGACGGGTTTTCAAGCCGACCATTTCCGCGCGGTGTGCCGATTGGCAAGTGGCCCATCCGAGCCGGAGCGCCGCGAGATCGTCGATACGCGCGCGACTGTCGATCCCGCGCACGACCTTTACGGCAAGGTGCTGTTTCACACTGGACGCTTTCGACGTCTTCGCGAGTATCGCGCGTTAAAGGCCACACAGTGCGCGGCCGAGATCATTCCCGACGGAACGACCGCGTGGTTCGGTCGATACTTACCGGCAGGTCTGGTGCTCGGAGATCCGGGCGCGCGTGATGCGGCGATTCATGCGGTCCAGGCGTGCGTACCGCAGATCACGCTCCTTCCGATCGGGGTCGAGAAAGTAACGGGCAGCCTTAATGCGTCGATTGGCTCACTACTAGTACATGCACAAGAAAGAGAGCGCTTCGCGAACGGCTTCGTGTACGACGTTGAGTTGACCGATACCGAAGGGCGCGTGCGCGAGCGTTGGGAACGACTACACCTGCGCGCGATCGGCGGCACTGAATACAAAGGTCCGTGGCCGGAAGGATTGCTGACGCCATACGTCGAACGATGTCTGTTGGCGCTGCTTCCTGACGCGCGCGTTTCGGTTGCGTTCGAGCGCAACGGCGGTTTGGACCGGCGCGATCGCAGCACACGCGCACTTGAGTCAGCGCTCGGCCGTACGGGCTGCATCACGAGACGCACAGATGGAAAACCGGAAGCTTGCGACGGACGCAGCGTGTCCGCGTCACACTCCGGCGATCTCACGATGGCTGTAGCAGGACCAACTGCAGTCGGTTGCGATCTCGAAATAATCACAACGCGGCGACGCGAAATCTGGAGCGACATGCTCGGTGTTGAACGTTTCAAACTCGCCGAGATCATCAGCCGTGAAACCAAAGAGACATTGGACGTCGCGGCGACGCGCGTGTGGACGTCAGTTGAGTGTCTGAAGAAAGCGGGTGTGGAAATGAACGCGCCTCTGGTCTTCACCGGCGCGGCGTCAGACGGTTGGTTGTTGCTCGCGTCCGGCGAGTTGAAGATCGCGTCGGGCGTGGTCCAACGTGACGGCGAGAAAGAAGATTTGGCAATCGCGTTACTGACAGCAAATAGCCACAAAGAAGCACAAAAGGCACAAGAGGCACAAGAGCGATAGGAGACAAAGATGCGCGCGTATGAATACCGGCACGTCGTCGGGTTTGAAGAGACGAACTTGATCGGAAATGTCTACTACGCCAACCACGTGCGCTGGCAGGGACGCTGCCGCGAGATGTTTCTGCGCGACCGCGCTCCCGAGGTTATCGAAGCACTCAAGTATGGACTCGTGCTCGTGACCACACGCGTGTCGTGTGAATTCATGGCGGAGCTCGTGGCCTTCGACGAGGTCGTCTTACGCATGCGTCTCGGCGAGTTGGGCCAGAATCGAATCACGATGAATTTCGAGTACTGGCGACACAATGCCACCGGCGAAGAGTTGGTGGCCCGTGGCGAGCAACAGGTCGCGTGCATGCAGCGCGAGGGTGAACAGGTAGTTCCCGTTCCTGTTCCGACTCAGTTGCGCGAGGCGTTGAAAGAGTATGCAAGAAGCTGAACAGATAAGAAACACGATGTTTGACGTCAGCACGAATTCGGCGTGCCGTGAAAACACGCATGCTGCCCATCGACGCGCGGTCGAGCGCGTGATCACGAGCGCGCGTGAACGGCTGTGTGAGCCCATCTCGTTGCAGGACATGTCGCGCGTCGCGTACATCAGCACGTTTCACTTCAACCGCGTGTTCCATCAGATCACGGGTCTGCCGCCTAACAAGTTCATCTCAGCGATGCGGCTTGATGAGGCGAAGCGGTTGCTGCTGAATACTCAACTGAGCATCACAGATATCTGTTTCGAGGTGGGCTATAACAGTCTCAGCACTTTCACGCGGAAGTTTACCGAACGCGTCGGACTCGGGCCGCGGGAGTTTCGCTATCTCGCTGAACGCATCACTCCGGTTTCGGTCGAGTCGCTTTGCGCGCACTACGCGGAAGTGACAGAACACGCGGCGCTCAGCCCGTCGGTTGAGGGTTTGGTCGTGTCAGCGAAACCCGGTGAGGGACCGATCTTCGTCGGGCTTTTCCAGGCTCATATTCCGCAGAGTCGACCTGTGGGTGGCGCCCTACTCACGTCGCCCGGCGTCTTCAGCATCGGGTCCGTGCCTGATGGAATCTATCACCTGCTCGCGGCGGCCCTGCCGCGCTTTGCTGATACGCTCGGTTACTTATTACCTGACAGCGCGAGTCTTTCGGTGGGCGCAGGGAATAGGCCGGTGATCGTGCGGCAAGGCAGAGCTAATGGTCCATTCAACATCTCGCTGAGACCAATGACCTTGACCGACCCACCGCTGCTAGTTTCGCTACCCTTCTTACTCTCTGACGCCCTGAAGTAAAGCCACTGTTTGTGCCTCTTGTGCCTCTTTGTGGCCTATCTTCCACAATCGGAGCAGACTCGGAATGAGTAGCAGCGTCGTGGCGGCACACGTCAGCAGGCACAAGCAGATCATGAGGCCGAGCTGAACGTTGGGGGCTATTTCGGAAAGCAGCAGTACGGAAAAACCCGCAGTGATCGACGCCGCACTGACGCAAACGGCCGGGCCGGTGTGTTCGAGTGTGCTGCGCAACGCTTCGCTCGCAGTCATGCCTTGACTCAGCTTCTGCCGGTACGCGGTCGTCAAATGGATCGCAAAGTCCAAGCCGATGCCGAGTGCGATGCCGGCGAACATCGAGTTCGCGATTCCCAACGGCGTGCCTGCAAGCGCCAGCGCGGCGAGCACGAGCAACAGACTAAAGGCGACAGGCAGAACCGCGATGAAACCCATCCGCACTGAGCCGAGCAGTATCGAGATGAGAATCAGATCGGTCAGCAGCGCCAAGCCAATTGAAGATGCTTGCCCTTCGACTAACAGACGCACCGTCAAATAACTGATCCATCCATCGCCGAACGGCACGATCTTGTGGCCCAATCCCTGGTCCAACATCTCACGCTCCGCGGCTCGCAACACGTTGTCGATGCGGCTATAGTCAGCATCGCGAATGAACACTGTAATGCGTGCGCGTTGGTACTCATCATCAACCCGTTCGCGGAGCGGCGCCTGCGTCGAGGTCGAGAGCGCTTCAATTACCGGTTCAACGTCCCCGCTTCTGAGTGGAACGCGTCCAGTCTTCAGCCCCGCCCGATAAGCGCCGTAGTTTAAGCCATCGACGACGGAAGCGTTGGTTCGCACCATGTCGTTGAAAATACAATTGACCGCGCCCACGTGCGGCACCCGCGCGAGCACCCATTCCAGCGAACCGAGCGCCGACATGCCTTCCTTGCTGTTGAACCAATCCGAGTGTGTCGCGTCCACCATCAGCTCGAGCGCGGTCGTCCCGGCCATCTTTTCGTTGAAGAAGCTGTCGCCGCGCACGATGTCGCTATCACGGGGCAGGTTGCGGATCCAACTATCGTCGACGCGAAGACGCATGGTCGCGACTCCAGCGCACGCCGCGACCAGCAGCGCGCAAATCGCCACCTGACGCGGACTCGCGCCACCCGTCAACAAGCGCAACGCCGCGGTTGTGGGACGTCCGCCGAGTGCTACCTTTGCGTCGCCTTTCACGCGGACGCGTGGTTTCAGGATCGCGAGAAGCGCCGGAAGTAGCGTGAACGTGAACAACGACGAGAACACGATCGCCGCAGAGCCGAACAGACCGAAGACACGCAACGGCGTGAGGCTCACAACCGCCATCGACATTAATCCGACGACGGTTGAAACGGCCGTGATGGTGACGGGACGCGCGGCACTGCTGAACGCCGCCACGATCGTCTCCTCGGTCGTCAGACCTTCGGCGCGCTCTGCTTCAGTGAAGTAATGCCCGAGCGCGTAAACGTCATCCGATACGCCGACGCAGATGAGCACCACCGGCAACACCAACGTCGTGACGAACACCGGCTGACCGGTCAGACCCATCAGGCCGATCATCCAGATGAGACTCACTCCGATTTCCGCGAGCGACAAAAGCGCGGGCAGAGGATGGCGAAACGAGAGAAACAGCATTACGCCCAGGACGGCGATTACGGCAGGTATCAAACGCGCCAGATCACGCGCGGTCGCCTGGCCGAGGACGGCTTGTGCCAATGCCGATCCGCTGAGATACACCGAGTCTTTGCCGGACGACTCGCTCGCGATCAGAGTGCGCGTCTCTTCAAGCAGGCAGTACCGGTCGGCTCCCGGTTCCACTTTCGCGATGATGGCCGCTCCTTTTCGGTCTCTCGAGACCAACATGCCGGTGTCATAACCCCGTCTGCCCACCTCTCGGCGCAGTTCTTGAATGGTGTCAGCGTTTAATTGATCCTGGGGCGGGAACAGCGGGCTTGTGTCGACCTTGTCATCGACGAGCGTGACGCGGGGTACGGTGGAAATACTAATAACGGAATCCGCGACGATTCCGTCGACGCGAGAAAGTCCCTCGCTCAAACGCGCGATGCGTTGCAGTGTCTCGGGTGTGTACACGCCTGATTGCTCGTTGCCGACGCCGATTAATACAAGGTCGCGCAACTCGAATCGCGACGCGGCCTGATCGCCTTCAGCGAACTCCGGAAGACCGGAAGGAATCAAGGAACGGCCGTCGAGACGGAGTTGAGTTCGCGGGATGAAAATGAGCGCGAAAACGGTTATTACGCCAGCGAACGTTAGGACGAGGCGCGGATGTCTGACCGAAAATCTCAGCAGGTGAGTTATCAGGAACACAGAGTCGACCTGTAACGCAACCGCGAGACTTTTACTTATTCAATCTTGCTAAAATCTCTTGTTAATTCTGTAATCTTGTCCACTACCGCAATCGCTCCTCGATACCCGGAACAGAGCGAATCTGAAACTCGGGTTCGATTGTCTTCGCGAGCTGGAGTGCTTTCTCGTAAGCGGCGCGCGCTTGTTGCGGTTGACCCAGCTCACGAAGAATGTCGCCCAACGCGAGTTGCGTCTGGATCGAATCGGGCGCAAGTGCGACTGCTTCCTGTACTTCCTGCAATGCCTGTTCGAGTTGGTTTGCCTGCGCGAGGTTTCGGGCCTTCTGTGCCTTGCTCATCGCCGCCGCGAGCGGCATGTCAAACGTGCCGTCAAACACAAACACACCGCGGTCGATCACGGCCGTCGGTTTGAGCAGTTTGAACTGACCGTAAGGGTCGAGCGAGCCCGGGCCGAGTTCGACACCCGACAGATTGCTGGCGCTAATCAGCACGGGTCCATTTATCGATCTCGGGACATCGATCGGCAGGTTGAGCCACATCGTCGTGAGCGTGGGCAACGGCTTGCAGGGTATTCCGTAGTATTCGGTTTCGACGACGCCCGCCGCAAAATACACGAACCAGCAATCTTTCACACCGCGCTCGTCGAGATATCGCT
The DNA here is from genome assembly GCA_035276425.1 of Pyrinomonadaceae bacterium. Lineage (GTDB taxonomy): Bacteria > Acidobacteriota > Blastocatellia > Pyrinomonadales > Pyrinomonadaceae > PSRF01. Next base: position 4,953 of record DATELP010000103.1, on the reverse strand, counting down.
TGACGCTCTTGAGTTGTTGACCCCAATCAGAATTTGAGTCGGTCAGGTACTTGTGTGTCTGAGACGGGCCGCCCCAGAGTTCGTTTGCGTAGGGGATGTAGTTGGGAAACGCCGCGACGGATGAAACCACGTGGACCAACAGCAACACTCCGACTGCATAAGCCCACTTCCGGTTCGCCTGAATCAAGCTCCACACGGCGCCGCCGATGAGTACATATAGAAAAACGTAAACGACGAGAATGTGCCGCACGCCGATGTTCATCCCGACGGTCAGTGCAACCAATAGGTAGAAAATCACTGGAACAACCAGGAAGATGATCTCGCGCCCGCGTTTGAGACGACGAGTCGCAATAACGCCAAGGGTCAACAGAACCAGCGCGAGGACGCCGACAGTTGATTTGATCAGAAAAGCGATCGGAAAGTAGAACCACACGCCGTGCGCGTACACTTTGCCGAGCACGTAGCTCGTGTAGTAATTCGCGGTGAGCTTTACGTCGACCAGACCGTAGAGATACGACTCCGGAAGAATGTGGAATCGAGCCGCGGTTGAGATGGGCCACGCTTCATAAGGTTTTAATCCTTTGACGTATTCGGCCAGCGGCGGATTCAGTTGCAAACCGTTCGGCCGGGCGTTGTGGCGGAAGCCGTAAAAGGACCACAGGACCAACCAGCCGATCAGCGCGATTAGCACCAGCGAACCTGACAGCTTGAGCAGGCGGCCACGCATTTCGAAAAGCGTTAGCAAGAACAGTATCGGTAGGACCAGCAGACCTGTGTGTTTGACCGCCAGCACAAGCCCGACCGCGACTCCCGCCACGATCAGCCTCAGCGCAGACGGAGACTTCACAAACCGATAGAACATGTAAACGCTGAGAAACATGAAGCAGGCGAGTCCGACATCGGTCGTGATCAGCGCGCCGTGAGCCAGCAGATTTGGATCGAAGACGAGCAGAGTGAGCGCAATAAAAGCAGCGCCCGCCCCAAACATCTCTCGCGTGCCGAAGAAAACGATTATTGCAGCGAGCAGCGTCAGCGTTGATGCGGCCGTGCGCGTGCGCGAGAGAATCTTGTCTGCATCGTTCTGGTAAAGAAACTCCTTGCCGCGAAGAAACGCGTCCTCTTTAAAGAAGCGTTCTTCGAGCGTGGGAGATTTCGGCTGAGACCACAACAACGGCGCGGTCGTGAGGAGTTTCACCAGCGGCGGGTGTTCGGGATTCAGCCCGTAATCTCTATCGGTCCACGTGCGATACCCGGTGAAGATATGATTGCCTTCGTCCCACGTTTGAGACTCTCGTCGTACTGAAAAGAACAGTTGCAGGCTGAGAACGATCAGCAGCAAACAGAGCGCAGCAATTTCGCGCGCGTTGGGGCGTTTAGGGGGATGCGGATTCACTTTACCTCCGAGTTTTGAACGACTCAGGGAATTTCTTTCAGCTTCTGAACCAAACCACTTACTAACGAAACTTGCACCGCGCCTTCAACGTCAAACTCAGCACGGGCCGCGCGGCCAACATGAAACTCGCGAATGCGCGTCGCGCGCGCGATCTTCACAATTGCGCCAGCGTCGATACCACCGCCGGCAAGAATCATCAACTCCGGCGCCGCTGCCTTTTCGTATTCGCCAAGCCGTCGCACGCGCGACTCCGGATCGCCTGGTCCACCATGACTGAGAACTCGATCGACCTGCGGCAACTGCTTGATCGCAGTCAATGCGCGTAACTTATCTTTTGCATCTTCGAATGCATGGTGAAAAGTTGCTCGCGTGTGTGGCGCGCAAGCGAGCACTCGTCCGGTCAGCTCAAGATCAATTTCGCCGTCATTCAAAAAGCCGAGCACAAAACCGTCAACTCCAAGCGAGGCCAACCGTTCAGCAGCTCCGCAAAGACGCTCGATCTCGTCTTCGCCACTCGTTTCAAAGCCATCACTCTCGCGGAGCATCACCCGCAGCGGAAGATCAACTGCCTGCTTGATTTCCTCAACCAACTCGAAAGACGGAGTTAGACCACCACGCTTCAGATCTCTAACGATCTCAAGCCGGCCAGCGCCGCCTTTCTCAGCTTCGATTGCGTCCGCAACCGAACACGCGATCACTTCCAGCAATGGCGTCATTTTCTAATCAGTGGTCAGACTGGCGACTCGCTTGCGGTGTTCTTCTTTACTGATCTCATGAGTCAGTCCATCTTCGATCAGTATAATGCGATCGGCTTCCTGTGCGAGTCTATCGTCGTGCGTGATCATGATGAAGGCTACGCCGCTCTCGCGGTTCATTTCGCGCATCAGGGCGAAGACTTCTTCACCGGAACGACTGTCGAGATTGCCGGTGGGCTCGTCGGCCAGGACGATCTTCGGTCGATTAGCCAACGCTCGCACGATCGCGCAACGCTGGTTTTGACCGCCACTCATTTCGTCAGGGCGTTTCGACAACTGTGTTCCCAAACCCACTCTTTCGAGCAGTCTGATTACGTGCTGCGTGTCGGCATCACTCACTTCACCGTCGCGGATCGTGAGCGGCATCAACGCGTTTTCCAGACAAGTGAACTCCTCGAGCAGGTAGTGAAACTGAAAGATAAATCCGATCTCATCGTTTCTGAGTTGGGCCATCTCGTTATCTTCCAGAGTCGAGATATCGACTCCGTTGATCAGCACTGTACCTTCTGTCGGTGTATCCAGCGCACCGAGTATGTTCAGCAATGTTGACTTGCCGCTTCCCGACTGACCGATCACCGCTACAAACTCTTCCGCGTGTATCTTGATGTCGATGCCGAACAACACCGGCACATCTACTTTTCCGAAGTAGGTCTTCCGCAACCCGCGCGTTTCCACTACGACGCGCGGCCTCTCGCGCGCGGCTCGAACGGGTTCGTCCAATGATTGTTCGATGGTTGCCAATGGATCACCTCATAACGTCGACCGGGTTCATTCTCGCGGCGCGCCTCGCAGGCAGGACCGCGGCCAGCACTGTCGAAAGAATCGCTGCCAGAATCGCGATCGCAATGTAGAAAGGAATGATTCTGACGGGAAAAAGCTGTTCCGGCGCCTGACCCACGCGAGTTACGGGCTGTTTGAAAAGACTCAACAAGATCACGATCACTGACCCTAGCATCGCGCCAACCGCGCTGCCGATAACCGCAACGCCGAGTCCTTCAAAAATGAAGACGGTCAGAATCTGTCGCCGTCGCGCGCCCATGCTCTTGAGTATCCCGATCTGTTTCGACTTTTGCAGCACCGAAACGATCAGCACCGCCGCGATCGCGAAGCCTGAAGCAACCAGACTAAAACCCGAAATCAAATACGCCGACGCAGTCTGCACCTGAAGCGACGACAGAAACTGAGGAAACTCCCTGGTCCATGATTTAGCTTCGTAAGGAACTAACGCCATGATCCGATCGGCCGCGGCGTCGGCGTCGTAGATGTCGATCAGTTTGACGTAGACCGCATTCACCTTCGTCCCCAGACCAAACAGGCTCTGGCCGGTACGCAGCGTTACGTATGCGCTTCCTCTTCCCTGCCCGCGGCTGTAGATGCCGGCGATCGTGAACGACTCCGACGCGCCGGTGCCTGATGTAACGCGCACACGTTCACCGTTCGAGACGTCGAGGTCCTTCGCGAGTTCGCCGTCGATGACGATCTCATCGCTGCCGAGTCCGATGAACTTTCCCGCTATCAGATCTTTCGTTACGGGTGTGATTCGATCCTGCAATTCCGGATCGGCGCCGACCACAGCAACGCCGACGGGATTCGCACCTTTAGAGACAAACGCCTGACCAGTTACAACCGGCGCAACTTCGCGAACGTTCGGCAGCCGCCGGATCGTGTCGGCAACTGCGGGATAGTTGTCGATGAATTTGAGTTGTGGCGCCTGCTGCTCGATTTCCGTCGAACTCAAGTCGCCCGGAGATGGTGCGACCTTCGACAAAGGACGCGGCTCGGTTTCTTCGACGGTCACCGTTACGTGTGGAATGGCGTCGGTTAAGAGCTCCGTCAAACGCTCCTGCAATCCGAAGATCAGTGAAGTAATGAAGATGACGATGATCACGCCCGCGGCGACTGCGCTCACGGTCAGCAGTGTCTGGCCGCCGCCTGAGAGCAAATGCCGCACAGCGACTTGAACCTCAAAGCGAATCCTGCGCGGGACCAGTATTCGTAGCAACGTATTCACTAACTAACCCTTGTTCACGCGTACTCTCTCGCCGGCCGTGATTTTTCCCGCGTCGACAATCACCTGTTCCTGACCAGTCAGCCCCGCGAGTATCGGAACGCCGGCTTCGGTCGCCGCGCGTGTGACGACCGGTTTTTCCAAAGCAATTCCGTTGGCCACAACAAACACGACCGTCTGATCGCCGGAGCGCGTCAACGCCGTCGCGGGCAGGAGCAATCGCTGAACGTTCTTCGCCGTGATGATATTCACGTTCACAGTTTGTCCGGGTCTTAACCAGTCCGGCGGCCCCGAGGGCGTCACGGTGACTTCAATCGTGCCGCGGGAGACATCGACCGCAGCGCCGAGTTCTGTTACCGAACCTTCAAACGAGCTTCCGGAAAATGTGCTCGACGAGATGAGCGCAGTTTGTCCGAGTTTCAAATCCGCGAGATTGTTTTCATCAACGTCGACATGAATCTCCAGTTCGCCGCTTACCAACTTCAAAACTCCATTCGCTCCGACTGATTGGCCCAACTCCGCGTTGATCGCCGTCACTAAACCGGAGAACGGCGCGGTCACGACCGAATTTGCAGCCTGCCGGCGCGCGACGTTCAATGCTTCTTCTGCTTCACTCAAACGGCGGCGCGCAACCTGAACGTCCTCGGGACGCGCACCACTCTGCACCGTTTGGGCTCTCGCTTGCTGTGCCTTTGCATTCGCCTGTGCCGACTGCAAACTCGCTCGCGCCTGGCGTACGTTTGCTTGTGCAGTTTCGATTGCCTGTCGCTGTGCCGCGACACGTTCCTGGGCCACGC
>DATELP010000102.1:0-3963 GCA_035276425.1 Pyrinomonadaceae bacterium | reverse complement strand
CGTGGGACGCGTGCCAGCGAAGCGCTTTGCGAGACACCGATCTCGATCACGTTCCTGGGTTTCAGAAAGCCGTAGAGCTTTTCGAGCCAGTCGAGATAAGGGATGCCGGGCATGTTGATCGCAGCCAGGCCGCTGTGTGCGTCGGGTAGATCGCTGTTGAGGGTCAGCGCGGTTCGATAGTTTGAAGTTGCGGCTTCGGTCTCGCCGAGGACGTAATGTGCGTGGGCCAGGGCGAGATGATAGTTTGCGTTTTGCGACGGCGTCCGATCGGCGTTGCGCGCCAGAGATGAAAGGCTGTCAGGCAGGGGATTTTTCGGAAAGCGATCGGAGATCAAGGCCGCGAGTGAAGCGGCGGAGTTGGTGCGGCCGTGGCGAAGCTCGGATTTTGCCAGTGCGAGAAGTTTCGTTAGTGTCTCTTCGGATCGAACGGAAGAAGAGCCGTTGGTCGGAGTAGTAGATGCCGCAGGAACATTGTTCGCGCGGCCCGTTAGTCGACGCAGGGCGCGCTGAATGCGGCGATAGCGAAACACCCAGCGCCACGCATTTTCACTCAGCGCGTTGGCGCGGCTTTCGTTGGCGGATACTTCTTTGATGAGGCTCTCGATTGCTTGATTGGCCGCGGCCAAATCACGCTCGAGGTCGCGCGCGTCACCGTTTGCGGACACCGCCAAAGAATACCACAGAGACACGGACGCACTGAGATACAATGCCACAAAGAAGCACAAAGAGGTCTCCGAACACTCTCGTGCCTTTTGTGCCTCTTTGTGGCTGAATTCATGATCATCATCGACGGTAACAAGCTCATCGTTTCACACTCCGAAAACGACGCCCGGGAGGAATACGACATCGGCTCACCCGAAGCGTTTCGCGTTCTCAGCCGGCTGTGGCTGCGCTCGGGTTGGGACAACAAGTATGTCTACAGTTTCACGTGGCTCGGGCGTCCGATCATTCAACTCCCGGAAGACATGATTCGGTTGCAGGAGGTGATCTACGCGGTGCAGCCTGACGTGATCGTGGAAACGGGTGTGGCCCATGGCGGCTCGCTCGTGTTCTACGCTGGTTTGTGTAAGGCGATGGATCGCGGACGCGTGATCGGTGTGGACGTCGAGATTCGTCCGCATAATCGCGAAGCGATTCAATCCCATCCGCTTTCGTCGTTCATTACGCTCGTCGAGGGCGACTCGATTAACCCGGAAACAGTCGCGCAAGTCACATCACAGATTGGACCAAGCGACACCGTTATAGTCTTCCTCGATTCATGCCATAACAAGCAACACGTGCTCGAAGAGCTGCGCGCGTATTCGACACTCGTCACTCCGGGCTCGTACATTGTCGCGATGGACGGAATCATGGAAGAGTTGACTGGCGCGCCACGCAGTTCACCTGACTGGTCGTGGAACAACCCGCGACAGGCCGCGCTGGAGTTCGTGGCGGAGAACCCGAACTTTGCGATCGAAGAACCTCAATTTGCTTTCAACGAAGGAAGCGTGACCGAGCGCGTCACCTACTGGCCCTCCGCATTTATCAAGCGCCTGAAATGATGCTCACCGGGGCTCTCAGAAAGATTCAAGATCGTTACTGGCTCGCGCGTTTTGGCCGCCACTCGCACATGGTGCCGCCGGTCGCGCTGATGCACGATGGTCCGCAGAGCTACAAGGATTTCAAACAAAATGGCGCTGAGTTTCTGCGTTACTACATCGAGGTTTGCGGGCTGCGTCCGGATGAAAAGATACTCGACGTCGGTTCGGGTATCGGGCGCAAGACGTTGCCGCTTGTCGATTATCTGAACGAGCACGGTAGTTACGATGGTTTGGAGTTGGTGAAGAGCGGCGTTGACTGGTGTACGGAGAAGTACACGCGCCGGTATCCGAATTTCAGGTTTCACCTGATTGATGTTTATAACGAACTTTACAATCCCGCGGGTAGGTATAAGGCGACGGAGTATCAGTTTCCGTTCGTGGATGGGCAGTTTGATTTCGTGGTGCTCAATTCGGTTTTTACACACATGGTGGCGGAAGAAGTGGAGCACTATCTTAGCGAGATCGCGCGCGTGATGAAGGTTGGCGGGCGCTGTTTGATTTCGTTCTTTTTGCTGAACGAAGAGTCCCTCCGACTGATCGAACGCGGGCGAAGCACGATCAATTTGCGACATGAGATCGGTCCGGCGTGTGCGCTTTCACGCGAGCGACCCGAGTTGGCGATCGGCTTTGACGAGGGATTTGTGAACGGGCTTTATGAGCGACTCGGGCTAGGGATAAGAGAACCGATTTATTACGGATCGTGGTGTGGGCGCACAGAGTTTCTCAGTTATCAGGATCTGATCGTCGCGGTTAAGAAGTGATGGTTTACACGTGTACAGTCGTGGTGATTCCGACGCGTAATCGCAGCGTGATCGCGATGAATGCGATCCGGTCTGTGCTCGATGAGAAGTTGGAGAACGTCGAGGTGATGGTCTCTGACAACTCGACGTTGGAAACGGAACGCGAAGCGCTCGCGGCTTTTTGTTCCGCGCGTGGTGACAAGCGGTTGCGCTATGTTCGTCCACCGGAACCGCTCGCGATGTCGGCGCATTGGCAATGGGCGATCGATCAGGCGCTCGCGTTTTATCAGGTGAGTCATGTTACGTATCTCACCGACCGCATGATGTTTCGCACCGGCGCGTTGGCGGAGGCTTTGAAACTCGCGGCGCAATATCCTGACAAGATCATCAGCTACAACATGGACCGGATCGTCGATCACGTGCGGCCGATTCGCGTGGAACAGTATCCGGCGACGCAGAAGCTGCTCGAGATCCAAACCGTCGATCTATCGAGGCTCCTATCACAATCGGTTTTCCACGCGGGCTTGCCGCGAATGCTCAACTGCGTCGTGCCGCGCGAGGTTTTTGCGCGGATGCGCGAGCGTTTTGGCGATGTGTTTTCGTCGATCGCGCCGGACTTCAGGTTTTGCTGTCGCGTTATCGAGATGGAGGAGACGATTCTCTATTACGACAAGTCGCTCCTGTTTCATTACGCGCTCGATCGGAGTAACGGGGCGAGTGTGAGTCGTGGCGAAGCGAGTTCCGACACGGAAGACTTCGCGGCGCACCTTCCGGTTGATAACTCGCGCAGGAATTATGCGACACCGATCCCGCCGCTAATCACTGCGGTTAATGCGGTGTTCAATGAGTATCTTGCTTTCAAGCAGGAGACACACAGTCCGCGCTTCTTTGAAGTGGATTTCGAGAAATACTTGCAAGCGAATGCTGAAGAGGTTCAGCAGTTCACGGATGAGAACTTGCGCGCTGAAATGCTCGCGTTGCTCACAGCGGAAGGTTTTCAAACCACAGATCAGAACAAGGCAGATCAAGAACGGATCGGCGTAGGCAAACGACTCCGCTCAAAAGTAAAACGAATCGCGACCGCCCCTTCGACTACCGGTGCGTGGCTCTTCGCTGCCCGCACTTTCGGCGTTACGCCGCCCGGTCAAAATCTATTCGAGTTTGACACACTCGACGCAGCCATTGATTACGCGCGGAATCATTCACGCGGTAACTATCAATCGAAATCCCTTAGATCTGTGGTCCCAATTCCGCTCAGACGCGCTATTCACGAACGACGAAACCAGGCCCGGCTCGCGACACTCCTTCGTACCAAGAAGCGGTTTCGTGCGAACAGCACTCGCGCGAAGGCGCCTGAAGGAGTAAATCTCGTCGGTTACATCCGGGCGAACATGGGACTCGGCGTCGCCGCGCGCGGCCTCGCAGCCGCGTTCGATGCGGCCGGTATTCCTTTCAACGTAATCAACATGGAGCACGGCAATTATTCCTCACACACCGATCGCTCGTGGTCGCACAAGGAAGCTCGCGACTCGCGTTACGACATCACGATCGTCTGCGTGAATCCCGACAACAGTTTTTACCTGCGCACGCAGGTCTCGCCCGAAATACTCGGCGACCGTTACGTGATCGCTAACTGGTATTGG
>DATELP010000101.1:0-14087 GCA_035276425.1 Pyrinomonadaceae bacterium | reverse complement strand
GCGCGCCGACCATCAGCGGAACGAGATAAATACCGAGCGCGGTTACGATCGGCACGGCAAAGAGAAACATCATCGTCGAGCCGTGTACCGTGAAGACCTGGTTGTAGAGATCGGGACTGAGGAAATGGCTGTCGGGCCGCGCGAGTTGAATGCGCATCAGCGCCGCTTCGATGCCGCCAAATGTGAAAAACACAAACGCGGTGATGATGTAGCGCAACGCGATCCTTTTGTGATCGGTGTCAGTAAACCAGCCGCGCAGGCCGCGAGGCGGCGCCCACGTACGCTCGAGCTCCGCTCTTTCACGCTCCATCTGCGCGGCGAGTTCTTCGTCACTGATCGTGCCCGACAGTGCTTTCTGTGTCAGTTCGTGGCTCATTTCAAACTTTGTAAGTAATCAACCAGCGCGTAGAGATCTGCCTGGCCCAGGTTGTTCTGCGGCATCTTGTTTCCCGGTTTGAACTGTTGCGAATCCGCGATCCAGCGCGAGAGATGTTCGCGTGTGTTTGACAGCGTCGCCGCGGCGATCGTGTTGCGGCTGCCGACGTGCGTCAGGTTTGGACCAAAGTTCGCTCCGGCGGTAGTGCCGTTAATCGCGTGACACATGACGCAACTCGACGAGAGAAAGACCTGCTGGCCGCGGCGTTGTGAATCAGTCGCCGGCGACACCGACGTTTGCGTTTGATTTTGCCGCCACGCGTTGAACTGTTCCTGCGTGTCGGCGACGATCCAAAAGGCCATGCGCGCGTGTTGCAAGCCGCAGTACTCGGCGCACTGACCGCGATAGACGCCCGGTTTGTCGGCCTGTAACCACTGCGTCGAGATCTTGCCCGGAATCAGATCCTTTTTGCCCGCGAGGTTCGGCACCCAGAAGCTGTGAATCACGTCGCCGCCGCGCAGCGTGAACAGCACCGGCACGCCAACGGGAATGTGAATCTCGTTAGCGGTCGTGAAGATGTTGCTTGCGTCGACGTCGTTGTAACGGACTTCCCACCACCACTGACGACCCGTGATTTCGATCGACAATCCGTTTTTATTCGCAATATCCGCGGTTAAAGACCTACCAGTTGAAAAGCTGTAAATCAGAAACATGAACAGGACGAGCGTTGTTACGACTACCGCACTGAGCACCACGTTTCGCCTGCGTGTCTCTGTTTTAGAGGAGATATTTAAGACAGGATTGAGATCTTTTTGCCGCGTGCCTTTGCGGATGGCGATTACCAGAGCGATCATCACCAGTACGTAAACCACCGCGTTGACCCAGAACATCAGCCACCAAAGACGGGCCAGGCTGCCGGCGTTTGGCCCAGCGGGATTTAGCGCACTTTGAATACCGCCGCTCATCTGTTTGATCCGGGCGTCGTTCGCTTCGGCGTCTTTTCTTCAGTTCGTTGCTCGGAACGGCGCGAGTTCATGTCGTCGTTTCGTCCGGGCTCAACATCTTTGCGCAACTGTCCACTCATCGAGCGCACGTAAGCCGCGAGTTGCCAAACCTGACTGTCGGGAATCTTTTCGCGAAACGACGGCATACCGTTCGGACGTCCCTCGACGATCGTGGCGTAAATGTTTTCCGGCGTGTCGCCGTAGATCCACTGCGCGTCCATCAACGGTGGTCCAATACCGCCGCCGCCGTTGAAGTGACACCCGGCGCAGTTGTATTGAATGAAGAGTTGTTTCCCCTGGCTCGTGTCGTAGGCGCGTTCGTCCGATTGATTTCGCACTGGTTGCGGCAGGCCCGCGCTGCCGGGATGAATGTCGCTCATCACCACTTGATAGGATTTGTACGTCGAGGGCGGCGCCGTGAATTGTCGTTGCTCGCGCTTGCAGCCACAAAGAAGCACAAGCAGAGAAACACAGAGCAGAATCCTAGACACCGCGATCTCCTTTCTGCTGATCGACGCGCGGAACCGCGTAGTCGCGAAGGATGCGATCCACGTCATCACGCCGCCGCTCCAACACTTCTTCGATCTGATCTCTCAACACCTGATCGTCGCGGCGCACGCCCATTGAGATGTCGAACACAAACGGAAGAAACGGCTGATCGATCTGCGGCGAGACCGGCACGACTTCCAGTGGCACGTGCGACTGCTTCGCGAAGAAACCTGCCAGTGGTCCCCAAACGATCGCCACGTCGACGTCGCCTTTCGCAACCGCGTCGACTATGCGCGCCGGTGGATTCGGTTGGCTGTAATCGCCATAGACGGTGTAACCCTTCACGTTGGCGATGATGTTGCGGCGGCTGAGTGCATGTGCGGGCGGCGCGTTGCTGAAGTCGTCGCCGATAATCTGCACGCCTATCTTGAGCTTCTTGAGTGCCGGATCGTCGAGTGAACTCAGGTTGAGATGACGATCTTTGCGTGTAAGAAAGACGTAGGTCGAACGGTAGTACGGCCGCGTTGTCAGCGCCATCTCGAACGCCGCGGGCACACCGATCACGATGTCGCACGTTCCGGCGCGTAGTGTGTTGCGAAAGAAACCGCGGCGCTGCGCCCACCACGTGTATTCAACGCGTTCGCCGAGATCCTGGGCCAGCAGTTCGGCGATCTTGTTTTCGAAGCCTTCGCCGCGTTGGTTTGAGAATGGAAGATTGTTTGGGTCTGCACAGACTCGTAAGACACCGCTTGGGCGGCGGCTCTGTGAAACGGTTGGGGATTGGTGTACACAGGAAGCACAAACAAGACTAATGAAAACCAAACTAAGGAAGCGCAAAGACATACAACATGCCTCCCTTCGTCGTGTGTTCCGGCAGGTCGCCCATCGCGCCGACAAATCCCAACGCGCCCGTTTGATCGCGCGGATCGAGGCCGCCCGCGACGATCGCGCCCGACCAGCCACCAACGCCCGCCAGTATCGCGACGTACTGCTTTCCATCCGGTCCGCGATAACTCACCGGCTGACCGATGATTCCCGAGCCACACTTGAACTGCCACAACAAGGTCCCGCTCTTCGCATCGACCGCTTTGAACCAACCATCCATCGTTCCGTAAAAAACGACGTCGCCCGCGGTCACGAGTGCGCCACTCCACACCGGAAAATTCTCCGGAATGGCCCACACCTTCTCGTTCTTCACCGGATCCCACGCGAGAAACTCGCCGCGATTACCGCCCGGTCCGGCATACATGCGCACGTTGGCGCCGACATAAGGCGTGCCCGCGATGTAGTTCGCCTCCAAACCTTCTACATCCATGCAGAGATTTTGGTGCGGGATGTAGACAAGGCCGGTTCGTGGCGAGAACGCCGACGGTTGCCAGTCTTTCGCGCCCGGCGACGCGGGACAAATCTCACGAATGGTCTTGCCGACTTCCGGTTTCTTCTCGTCGTTGTAGATCAATTGTCCGCTGTTGAGATCGACGCTCTTGCTCGACGTTATGTAAGCAAACGGATTCGCCGAGAGCACCTGTCCGTTCGTGCGGTCCATGACGTAGAAATAACCGTTGCGTTCGGGCCGTACGAGAACTTTGCGCGGCTGACCGTTGATCGGCACATCCAGCAAAATCTGTTCGTTGATGCCGTCGTAGTCGTGCAGGTCGTGTGGACTCAACTGATAAAACCAAACCGCCTCGCCGGTGTCCGGATTGCGCGCGAAGATGCCGCAGGTCCACTTGTTGTCGCCGGGACGTTGATCCGGGTTCCACGGTCCGGGGTTTCCGGTGCCGTAAAAGATCAAGTTGAGTTCCGGGTCGTAGGAAATCCAACCCCACATCGTGCCGCCGCCGATCTTCCACGCGTCGGTTGGCCAACTTGTCGCGCCGAGATCCTTGCCGCGGTCCTGCGAGTAAAAGGGTTTAAAGTTTGGTCCGATCAAAACGTCAGCGTCCGGCCCGGTGTGATAGGCACGCCACGCGACGGTTCCATCGCTCGCATTCAAAGCAGTCAACCAGCCACGCACACCAAACTCGCCGCCACTGTTACCGACCAAAACCTTTCCTTTAACCACGAGCGGCGCCATCGTCATCGACTCGCCCATGTTGATCTCGCCGACTTTCGTGTTCCACAGTTCTTCACCGGTATCGGCGTTGAGCGCGATGGTGTGATTGTCGAGCGTGTTGAAGAAGATGCGCCCTTCGGAATAGACCACGCCGCGATTGACGAAGTCGCAACAAGCGACGCCCTGCGAAGACGACGACGGATTCGGCTCGTGTTTCCACTTCACCGGCGCGCCCGGTTTCGTCAGGTCCAGGGCGTAGACGATGTTCGGATATGGCGTCACCACGTACATCGTGTTGTTCGCGACAATCGGCGCAGCTTCGTGACCGCGCAACACGCCGGTCGAAAAGGACCACGCAAGTTTCAAGTTGGCGACGTTTGACGTGTTGATCTCTTCGAGACCACTGAAACGCGTGCTCGCGTAGTTCTTCGCGGGCATGAGCCATTGACCGTCTTCCGGTTCAGCAACCACGCTGGCCCCGGTTGGCGCTGTCAACACACGGTTCTCTATGGACCGCGGTGGTTCAGTGCGATTAGGTGTACACGTCGTGCAAAACAAAATGGCGCTGCCGATGAGCGCGGCTCGCAGGAGTCTCGGCGATGATAGAAATGTGCTCACGGTTCTGGGACCAGAAACGTTAAGCGGGTAATACAAATGACATGCAATTCGGATGGCGCTGTAATGCTATGCTTTGATCCATCTCAAGAGATGAGAAATAGAACAGCATCAATGCACTCGTGTACCGGAAGACTACAAAGATGCCTGGTGTTGGTGTGCGTGTTGTTCGTATGTGGGAGTGTTCAAGCTCAGGAACGAATCATCTCGGGCGTAGTGTCTGATTCAACGGGCGCGAAGATCGCGCAGGCTGAAGTTGAGTTTGAATTTGGCGGCCGCATTGTACGAACCCGTACAGATGAGAGCGGCAAGTTCACTTTGGTGAGCCCAACTGAGAGCGGAACGTTGACCGTGCAGTCCGCGGGTTTCAACACTGCGCGCATCGAGCTCGACGCACAACCCCGCAACGATCTTCAGATTTCGCTCGTGCCCGCTACCTTGATGGAACGTATTGTCGTGACGGCTAGTGACGAACGTGTTCCGGCTGCGTCTACGAGTCAGTATTCGATCGGACGGCGCGAGATTGCGAGGTCAGGCGCGCTCACGATTGACGACGTGTTGCGCCAAACGCCCGGCTTTTCGTTGTTCAGACGTTCGGGAAGTTTGACTGCGAATCCGACGACGCAGGGTGTTTCGTTACGCGGTGTCGGTGCGAATGGCGCGAGTCGCGCGCTCGTGATGTACGACGGTGTGCCGTTGAATAGTCCGTTTGGTGGCTGGGTTTATTGGAATCGCGTGCCGCGCGTGGGGATTGAGAGTGTTGAGATCTTCAATGGCGCGACATCGGATTTGTATGGCAGCGGCGCACTCGGCGGCGTGGTCAATATCCTGACGCGGACGGCGCCGTCGAACTATCTCGATTTCGAAGCGTCCGGTGGGAATGAATCAACGCTTAATGCGTCAATGAGCGCCGGAAAATCGTGGCGTACGTTCGGTGTGGGACTGGCGCTGCAAGCATTGCACACCGATGGTTACGTGCTCGTGCCACCGGATCAACGTGGACTGGTAGACACACGCGCCGGAACTTCCGATCTCAGCGGCTCATTGACGCTGTCAAAATCGTTTGGCGCAAAAGCGAATTCGTTTCTGCGGTTCGCATCGTTTGGCGAGAGCCGCGAAAACGGGACGCCACTGCAAATCAACGACACGCGCATTACTTCGCTCGATCTCGGCGGCGATTGGATGACGCGGGACGCGGGCGAGTTTTCGGTTCGTCTTTACGGATCGAAGGAAGTCTTCAATCAGAACTTCACTGCTGTCGCAGCCGATCGAAACTCGGAAACGTTGACCAACCGGCAGCGGAATCCGTCGCAACAACTCGGTTTTGCGTTTCAGTGGCAAAGGCCGATTCACACGTGGCACTTGTTGTCGGCGGGTGTTGAAGGACGGGATGTTCGCGGGCACAGCGCCGAAAGGTTTGTCGATGCGGGCGGCCGCCAGCGATCGTTTGGTTCTTTCGCGAACTACTCGTTTTCGATTCGCACGTGGTCTTTCAGCGCCGGCGCGCGCGTCGATCATTGGCGTAACTATGACGGGTTTTCAAACCGCAGTCTGTTTGCGGATCGATCGGAAAGTGCGTTTAGTCCGCGGATTTCAGTGACCAGGTTCTTTCAGAATGGACTTCAGGTGAGCGCGTCCGCGTATCGCGCGTTTCGCACGCCGACGCTCAACGAACTGTATCGCAATTTTCGCGTCGGCAATGTTGTGACGAATGCTAATTCGGATTTGAGTGCAGAGCGGCTTACCGGCGCGGAAGCGGGTGTGGGATGGCAAACGTTGGGCGAAAGACTGTTTGTGCGTGGCAACTTCTTTTGGAGCGAGATCAGCGACTCGGTTGCGAACGTCACGCTTTCGACGACGCCCGCGTTAATTACTCGACAACGTCAAAACCTCGGCGCGATTCGCGCGCGCGGTGTTGAATTGTCAGCTGTCTTTAAACCAAACAAAGATTGGGAAATCGCGGGCGAGTATCTGTTGTCAGATTCGACGGTGTTGCGTTTTCCCGCGAATCCGATTCTTGAAGGACTTTTCGTGCCGCAGATTCCGCGCAACCAGTTCAATTTTCAGATCAATTACACGCGCGGACGCTGGACTGTGGGAACGCAAGCACGCTTCGTCGGTCAACAGTTTGACGACGACCTGAACGCGTTACCTTTGCGTCGTTACTTCACGCTCGACGCCGAAGTCTCGCGGTCCGTTTCAGAACAACTGCGATTCTTCGCCGCGTTTCAAAACCTGACCGGCGTACGCTACGAAATCAGCAGTACGCCGGTCTTCACAATCGGTCCTCCCGTCCTCTTCCGTGCTGGTGTTCGGGTGTCGCTTCGTTAGCCACAAAAAAGCACAAAATTTGTGCCTCTTTGTGGCTTTAACCCTTAGCCGAATGCGGCTTCGCTTTCTTCTTGTGCTGCTCGGCCAACACGCCCGCTGGTGTAACGTTCGCCACCGTCGACAGCACCTTGTTCTTGAACCCGCTCACCACATCGCCTTCACCATTCATCATCGCCTCAAACCCGACCTTCGCCACCTCAACCGGATCGTCCTTCTTCGACTGCCCGATCTCCGTGTCTTCCATCCCCGCACGTTCGAAAAACTCCGTTTCCGTCGCACCCGGCATCAGGCACGTCACGGTCACCTCGGGCGCCACGTCCTTCAACTCAGATCGCAACGCAAACGAAAACGAGTCAATAAAAGCCTTCGTGGCGTTGTATACGGCGTTGTACGTGCCCGGCGTGAACCCGGCAATCGATCCGGTAATCAAAATTCGTCCGCGCCCGCGCTCACGCATGTCCTGGCCGACTTTCTGAATCAGATACACGGTACCGGTTACGTTTGTATCGATCACGTGCTGCACTTCGTCAAAACTCTGATCGAGAAAACCTCCGCCCAGCCCGTGACCCGCATTCGCGAGTAAATATTCGACCGGCCGCCCACGCGCCGCTTCGTAAAACTCGTCAACACCGTCGAGCGTCGCGAGATCCGCTTCCACAGCTTCGACTTCAACACCATAATTGCGTAACTGCGTCGCGGCATCGTTGATTTCCGGTTCATCAGCCACGACCAGCAAATCAAAACCTTCTTTCGCGCAACAGATCGCGAGTTCGTAACCGATGCCGGTCGAGGCGCCGGTCACCATCGCGAGCGGTCGATTCGTTTTCATGGAACTCATATCAATCCCCTTGTTCGTTGTAAATTTCCCGTACATCACCCGTCGGGCTTCAGGTTCTCATAGCAATCCCCTGACCAATCGCTTTAACTCGAGCGCGTTTTTGACTGCTTCGCCGCCGGGATCATTGTTGAAGTAGATGTAGATCGCGGAGAGATCATGGCGCCAGTCCGCGATTCGTTCAGCCCACGCGCGCAGTTGCTGCGTCGAATACGAACCGAAGTACTTCGCCGTCGTCGGACCATGAAAACGAATGTAGCTGAACGGCGCGGTGATCTCCTGCGGCACTTTCATATCGGCGAAGTCGTGAATACAAAATGCTGCTTTGTGCCGGCTCATCAACGCATAAACTTCCGGCACGAACCACGTTTCGTCGCGAAACTCGAAAACGTACTTATGTCCACGCGGCAGCGACTCTAGAAACTCCGCGAATCGTTCGACGTTGACCTTCCAACGCGGCGGGAGTTGAAACAGAACCGGACCAAGTTTCTGGCCCAACCGATCCGCGACGTCAAAAAACTTCTCGGACGACGGCGCCGGATCTTTCAGTTTCTTCATGTGCGTGATGAAGCGGCTGGCTTTGACGGCGAACAGAAACTTCGGTGGTGATGCGTCGCGCCAGTTGTCGAAAGTCGTTGCTGAAGGCAGGTGATAGAAGCTGTTATTGATCTCGACGGTATCGAAATGTTGCGCGTAGAACTCAAACATCTGCGAGGGTTTGGTTCCGGTAGGATAGAACACATCGTCGAGCCAATGTTTGTAGTGCCAACCCGACGTACCGATAAAAACTTTCATTCCAAACCCAAAAAACTGCGAATCCGATCCAACTCTCTTTCTAACTCCCGCTTAAACAACTGCTCGCTGGCTCTGGAGCTTACATAACCCTCAATGTAATTAACGTCACATTCAAGTGCGCCATTCTTCACGGCGGCGTTGGCCCAGCCGATAACGCGTTCGCGCCAGAGCAGCGGCATCGCGTAATAACCGAGCTTTCGTTTCACTACCGGCGTGTAAGCTTCGAACCGATATTCCCAATCCCACAACAACTTGAAACGTGCGCGATCGTGAACCACCGGATCGAACGGCGCCAGCAACCGCACAACCTCTTCCGGCGACTCCCGCAGCGGATCTTCATCAGCCGGAAAATACCAGTCGCCCCCGACACGCACATGCCGCAATCGCTTCTTCGCGCGTTTCAGCGCATCCGTCAGATGTTGTTTCCACTGCGGCGCCGCGTATTGCAAGCGCCGCACGTAATAAGTCAAAGACGACGCCGGCAACGGCGCATAAATCCCCACCACCACATCCACCAGCGCATCGATCCGCGCTCGCCGCTCAGCCGCACTCAACGCAATCTTCTGATGTTCCTGCGGCGCATAGATCCGAATTCCCTTCTCGCGCCGCAACACGCGCAACATCCCGCGATACTGCATCGCATCCATCAAATGCGTGGTCGCGTTCGACGAACCACCCCAATAGTTCGTCACTTTCCCGTGCGCGAAGTACTCGTCGACTTCCCGTGGATGAACCGAGCCACGCTCACGCACAAAATCCAGCAGCATTTGCGCGCGCTTCCTGTCTTTCCGCGCAACGATTGAACCGGAACGCGGATGCATCAGCGAATAAACGGCACGCGAAACGTAGCCGTAGTTGATGAAGAAATCTTCTTCAACGTCGAGCGTCGCGTAACGGCGCTCGAGTTCTCCCGCGCGGTAGTTGTTCACACGATGCCGCAGGATGAGGTCCTGCGCGCGGGCCGGCGCGCGAATGGGATCCGCTTGCACGAATCCCATCCGGTGTAACGCCGTCTTTAGGTTGGTAGGTTTGAAGAAATTCCGCGCGACCGTGTAGCGGCGCAGATCGTCGAGCGTGATCGAATCAGCCACAGATCAATTGCGCGACGTCTGCGATTTGGCGCCGATGTACTTCTCAAACCATTCGAGGTTTGCGTTCATCGCCGCCAGTTGCATCTTCGGCTCGCTTGGACCATGCGGCTGTCGCGGCAACACGAGCATACGCGTCGGCACGCCTTTCACTTTCAGCGCGTTGTAAAACTCGTACCCTTGCGAGATCGGCACGCGAATGTCCGCCTCGCCGTGCTGAATCATCGTCGGCGTGGTCACGGCTTTCACGTTGAACATCGGCGAGTGCTTTTGATAAACGTCCATTGCCTCCCAAAACTGTCCGCCGATGTAATCCGGGACAAACGCCGGAATGTCGGCAGTGCCGTTGAAGCTCATCAGGTTTGTTACCGGCGCACCGGCGGAAGCGGCTTTGAAACGGTTCGTCTGCGTTACGATCCACGACGTCATGAAACCGCCGTAACTCCAACCCATGACGCCCAAACGATCCGGATCGGCCACGCCCATCTCGATGACTTTATCGACGCCCGTCATCAAATCCTGGTAATCGCCGAAGCCCCAGTCTTTCGTGTTCGCACGGCGAAACTCCACGCCGTAACCACTCGAGCCGCGCGGGTTCGGACGCAGGATCGCGTAACCGCGCGCAGAAAATGTCGCCAACGGATAAACGCCGCGGCCACCGAGGTAGGATTGTAGAAACACACCGGCCGGGCCACCGTGAATGTTAAGGATCAACGGCACGCGCTGTCCGGCTTGATAACCGACCGGATAGGTCAACAGTCCTTCAACGTCTTTGCCGTCTTTCGACTTCCAGCGAACGACTTCAGTGCGCCCGATTGCCGGCAACTTAAGATCGGCATTCACGCGGCTGATTTGCACCGGCGCGAACCCGTTCACAGGCGACACGAACACGTCCGGCGGCGTGTCGGAAGTTTGGCGGGCAAAAGCGAACGTGGTGCCAGAGCGGTTGATACTTAAGCCATTCAGCACGGCGGGAGTGCTCTTGATCTCGTCGATACGGTTCGCGTCGACGTCGATCACGTAGAGCTGTGTGCCGGTGCCTTTAGATTCGCTGAAGTAGATGCGCTTGCTGTCGGCGGACCACCCGGCAATA
This sequence comes from Pyrinomonadaceae bacterium, assembly GCA_035276425.1. Classification (GTDB taxonomy): domain Bacteria; phylum Acidobacteriota; class Blastocatellia; order Pyrinomonadales; family Pyrinomonadaceae; genus PSRF01. The sequence goes on along the minus strand of DATELP010000101.1, from coordinate 3,405 downwards.
GCAGGCTGTCCGTCAAACGACGCCATCAAATTCTTCGGCGCGCCGCCGCACGTGCAGAAGATCTGAATCGTGCCACTCTGCGCCCAACGTGGTGGATTGTCACTGGCGGTGATCGCGATCCACTTTCCGTTGGGTGAATAGAGTGGCGTGTCTTCCGCTGCGGGTGTGTTTGCCAACTCGGTTACGTTTGCACTCGCAATGTCGACGATCGACACATCAGCGGTGGTCCAATCGTTTGCCCCCGGCGACTTGGCGTGACTGAACGCGATGCGCGTGCTGTCGGCCGCCCAGTCAAACTCGCCGACTTGATAATTCTCAGTGGTTAACTTGCGTGGCTCACGTTTACCGTTCGCATCTTTCGCTACGGGAATAACGTAGAGTCGGGCGAACTTCAGGTTTTCATCGACCCAGCGAAAATCGTTTCGGCCTTTGTCGTTCTTCTCTTCTTCATCGGTCTTCAGATCGGTCATCGTGTAAGCGATGGACCGCCCGTCGGGCGACCAGTTGAAGTTTTGCACTCCGCTCTTCAGATCGGTCAGCGGTTCAGCTTCGCCGCCGTCGAGAGTTAGTCGATAGAGATTGTTGCGGTTGTCCTTCCGGTTTGAGAGAAACGCGATCCACTTGCCGTCGGGCGACCATTTCGGATTCGTCGACGACTTGTCGCCAAACGTGAGCTGGACGCTCTGCTTGGTCGCGATGTTTGCCAGCCAGATCTGCGTGACAAACTCGCTCTTGTCGGCAGTGGTGACGGCTTCGTTGACGGTGTAGACGACGCGGGTGCCGTCCGGCGAAACGCGCGGCGTTCCGACACCTTTGACTTTCATCTGTAGCTCCGGATCCCACGTCTGCGCAGACGCGGCGGAGACAAAGAACAGGACAAGAATGGAAGCAGTGGCAAAGGCTTTCATGATGGGGTTCTCCTGACTAGATGTGGCGAATCTTTTATCACAGATTTCACGGAAACCACAGATGTTTTAGTGTAATCTGCAATCTGTGGATACACCTTCTCCGATTCGCACTCCATTAGTTCGTTTTAACGTCGACTCCGCGCCGGCGGAGATCTATCTCAAACTCGAAAATCTGCAACCGATTGGATCGTTCAAGATACGTGGCGCGGCGAATGCGATGGCGCGTTTGACGCCGGAGGAATTGGCGCGTGGAGTGTTGACGGCGTCGGCGGGAAACATGGCCCAGGGCGTCGCGTGGTGCGCGCGTTCGCTCGGGATTCCGTGTACGGTCATTACACCCGAGACCGCGCCGGAAACGAAGATCAAAGCGGTCGAACGGCTCGGCGGGCGTGTCATCAAGGCTCCGTTTGCTGACTGGTGGCGAGCGTTTGAAGAGCGGGCGTTTCCGGGTGTTGAAGGAACGTTCATTCACGCGTTTGACGATCCCGACGTGATGGCCGGCAACGGCATGATCGCCCGGGAGATTTTGGAAGACTTGCCGGATGTGGATGCGGTCGTGGTTCCGTGGGGTGGAGGCGGATTGACGTGTGGGATCGCTTCGGTAATTCGTGAAGTGCGACCGCAGTGCAAAATATTCGCGGCTGAAGTAGAAACCGCCGCGCCACTCTCAGCTTCGCTTTCCGCCGGCGCTCCTGTTGAAGTCGAATATCACGCCTCGTGGGTCGACGGCATTGCTTCGAAAGCCGTGTTCCCACAGATGTTCGAACTCGCTCGACAACTAATCGACGGCTCTCTCGTCGCCGATCTCGATTCCGTCGCCAACGCACTACGCCTTCTCATTACCCACAACCACATCGTCGCCGAAGGCGCCGGCGCCTGCCCCGTCGCGTGCGCACTCTCCGGCAAAGCCGGCGCTGGCAAGATTGTCTGCATTGTCTCCGGCGGCAACATCGACGCTTCGAAACTTGTTCATATACTTAGCCCCGAACTTTAGCTGTCGCGACGAGAGACTCCCGCTGATGCCGGAACGTGGCGGGTGGTGAAGCGAACTCGCGTTTGAAGGCGCGGTTGAAGGCTGCTTCGGAACCGTAGCCGACGGCGGTTGCGATTTGCGCGATGCTGTCGTCAGTTGTTTGAAGCAGTTCCGCGCCGAGTCGCAGACGCCAGTGGGCCAGGTAGGCCATCGGGGATTCGCTGAGAAAGTGTCGAAAGCGTTCGGCGAGACGACTGCGTGACAGGCCAACTTGCCGGGCGAGATCCGCGATGGTCCAGTGACGTGAGGGATCGTTGTGTAATAGTGCGAGGGCGTGGCCGATGAAGGAATCACGAACGCCGGCGAGCCAGCCCGTTGCATCAGCGGGAAGTTGGTTGATGTAACGCCGTAACGTTTCGACGAACAGAAGCTCCGCAAGTTTTGCGCGAATCAGTTCAGTTCCCGCGGACGGTGATCCGTTGGAGTTCCCGGTCGAAAAACGGATCGAATGTTCCAGCCATTGGTCCGACTCGTCCGCGACAGCGCGCACTTTGAACATCCGCGGCAGTCCCGCCAAAAACACCTGGCTCAAACGCGGCTCACAGACCATAAACCCGCAAACAAATCGCGTCACTTCACCGCCGCCGCCAAACCGCGCGAGCTTCAGTCCCTCGCTCAAATTCCGGCCAAACGTCTTCAACGAATCAACCGGCTCCGCCACACCGTTACCGAGAAAGTGCTGATCGCCGTGCGGCAGCACGACCACCTCGCCCGCGGACAATTCTTCACGCCGTCCGTCGCGAAGTTGCGCATAAGCATGTCCGCTGGTAACGAAGTGATAGATAATCAACTGCCCGTTTTTCGGCGAGAGATACGGACCAATCACGCTCGGTTTGGTGTTGAGACACCAGGGCGCGGAAAATTCCCCGTTGAAGAACAACGCTCCTTCGAGCCGCACGGCTCGCAAAACTTCGGAAAGAACGTCCATAGCAATTCGGGCGTTTGGGCCAAGAATCCGGGACGCTGAATCAACATCCGCAGAGCGCCGCCCGGATCTCAAGCCTTATATTGCTAACGCGAAATCGAAAGGAAGGAAGAATCATGTATTCACTATCAAATCTTAGTAAGCTGGGTCACATCGGCAAACTCGCACCGGAAACTATGGAAGCGTTTCGCGCCTGGGACAAACTCGCGCTTGCCGATGGCGCGATTCCGAAGAAGTACAAAGAGCTGATCGCGATCGCTGTCGCGCTCACGACTCAGTGTCCTTACTGCATCGAAGTACACCGCAAGCAAGCAGTCGAAGCCGGCGCGACTGAAGCCGAGCTGGCTGAAACTGTACACGTGGCGGCGGCACTGCGCGCGGGCGGCGCACTCACGCACGGCACTCATCTGTTCGAAGGTTGAGACGCGGCTTCGCCGCCGGATGTGAGGCGGGGCTTCGCCACGCCGTAGACGAACCTAAATGCGACTGGGCTATGCCCCCGGTTCGGGCTTGCCCAAAATGGGCCAAAGGCCATACCA
>DATELP010000100.1:0-40272 GCA_035276425.1 Pyrinomonadaceae bacterium | reverse complement strand
GTTCGATCTATTAGAACTCGTCAACACCCGTTGGGTTCCATTTAAAGAATTGATGAATCTCGATCAGGCGGAAAAGTTTTTTGTTAACATCAACACGCCTGAAGATTATGATGCAGTTAGCCCCGTGCGAGAGCGACGCTGATGCCACCCCGAAGAAGATTTGGTAAAAGGCTCCTCAAGTCTTTGTTGCCAATATTGCTGGTGATTGGACTGGCCGTCGTCGGATTTTTCTCATACGTCGTCTATTGCGTCTCGCGTCCCGCAAAACGGCCTTACGTCGTCACGCCGCAGGGATTCACACAAATCAGCGGACGCGCGATCAAAGTCACTGACGAAACGTGGTCCACGCAGGACGGCCGGCAGAGTCGCGGCTGGTTATTGAAAGGCGCTGAAGGCGCGCCTGCGGTGATCCTGTTGCACCGTTACGGCGGCGATCGTTCGTGGCTCTTCAACCTTGGCGTCAAGATCAACGAGACTACGAACTTCACGATTCTCTGGCCCGACCTGCGTGGTCACGGCGAGACACCGCTTGTGAAGTGGACTTCACTCGGCGCACATGAAGGTGACGACGTTCTCGCGGCGATCCAGTTTCTCCGCACACTGCAATCGGAGAACAAGAAGAAGCTCGTCGGCGATATGTTCGGCGTTTATGGCGTGGAACTCGGCGCGTACAGTGGGTTGAAAGCAGCGAGCCGTGAGCCACAGATCAAAGTGCTCGTGCTCGACTCGGTGACGACCTCGCCGGATGCTTTGTTGAATACGGCAGTCTCAAACTGCACTGGAACCGATAACGGTTTCGTGCAGTATCTCTCGCGTACGGCGATGAAGACTTACTTGTTGGGTGGATTCGACAACACCCCCGCTTGCGAGATTGCGCGGTCAATACTCCAAACGCGAGTGATGCTTCTTTCCGGTAGTGACGCGGGACACTTAAGAGACGAGACTGTGTCGCTGCAAAATTGTTTCCAGGTTCCGGGTAATGTCGAGACGCGGACGGACCTGCCGTTGAGTGGTTTCAGTTTGCCTTCGGCAACTGGCGAACAGGGCGAGGCCTACGATCGCGTCGTGATCGAATTCTTCGACACCAACCTCCGTTAGACAGGATTAACAAGACGAACAAGATAAGACCTGTTAGCAGGGAGAAACGAACCAACTCGTTCTTTCCTTCCTAACGGTATTATCTTGTTCGTCTTGTTAATCCTGTCTATGGTCTCCAGCCGAAGACTGCGAGGCGGCCGTTGTCGCCGATGAACTCCATGTTCCTCGCGTTTTTGTAGTTGTTGGCATATTCGAGCGGGACAAAAACCACGATTCGCTGCCCGAGAGCACGCGCTTGATCAAGCGTGATTTCGTCGAAAGTAATCGGTTCTCCCTCAGCGTTGTAAACGACGCGATCGTGCGCGTAGAACTGCGCCGAGCGATCGTCGCTGCGTTGGGCCAACACCGGGACGCTTGCATAGCCGCGAGTATCTGCCAGTTGCAACAGGTCCTTAACCGATTCACGTTGGCCCACAGCGGGCGCTGCGCAGATCAACACGACCATCACGAGCACGAACGTCGAGCCGCAGATCAACGGCAGCGACACTGGCCGCTCATTTGGCTTGGCTACAGACGCAACCGCAGCCGCAAGCAGCGGTACTGCGATGAGCGTTGCGCAAAGAATCGAGATCTGTTTCGACTGAAGCGCGTAAACAAATCCGCCTGCTGCCATTACGAGACAAATCGCGCCCGTAGCTCTCAGGGACCACGTTGAGATCGAATCCCTAAACCGATCGGCGACGAGAAAAGCCGCCGCGGGCAACGCAGGCAATATGTATCCCGGCAGTTTCGATCCCGAGAACGAGAAAAACACGATCGGCATCGCCAGCCACGCCAACGAAAACACCCGTACGATGCTCAACGCGTCGCTACCACGCCAAACCCAACTGCGCACCTTCGCGAGCGCTTCGATAAGAAACGCAGTCCACGGCAACGCCAGCATCAAAATGATCGCCGGATAGAAATAGATCGGCTGCGGGTGGTGATACTTGTTTGAAACGTAACGCGCGAAGTGATGCTGGATGAAAAACTCGTCAACGAACAGCCATCCGTGCCGCGCGATCACTGGTCCATACCAAATCGACGGAACCACCGCTGCTAAGGGAATTCCCCAAAGCAAACTGAGCCAGACTTGCCGCGCGGGCCACGCGCGTCGCAATAAGTAGTAAGAACCTACAACACCGAACGGAATCACGACTCCAACGAGACCTTTAGCGAGCAACGAGACCCCGATAGAGATATAAAACCCGATTAAAAACGTGGATCTTTTTTCGGGCCTCAGTTCTCCAAGGACAAAGAACGCGAGTGCCCACGCACTTGTCATCGTCACTACGATGTCGAAGCTCGCCCCTCGTGCAAACACGATCAACCCGAGCGAACTCGCCGCCACCAGAACAGACCAGAAACTAAAATCTCGCGCTTGCTCTGAAGCCCGTTCCACCTCACGCCCGACGCGCCACACCGCCGCGATCGTCAACAACCCGCAAAGCGCCGGTCCCAATCGCGCGCTCCACTCGTTCACCCCAAAGATCTTGAACGAGGCCATGATCAGCCAATACAGCAGCGCCGGTTTTTCAAACCACGTGTGGCCGCCGAGCGTCGGCGTGATCGGATCGTCACGCAGAAACATCTCGCGCGCGACCTGCGCATAACGCGGCTCGTCCGGGCCAAGCAGCGGCAGGCTTCCGAGACCGTAAAAGTAAAAGACGACGATGACGATGAACAGGAGAATGTAGAGTCGCTTGGCAAGCGCAGAAGGATGCAAGTATATTCGGCTCCGATTCGGAATAATCAGTTTAAGTTACCTAAACCATGTCATTACGTACAGCAGTCATCGGCGTCGGCAGTCTGGGCCGCCAGCACGCGCGCATTCACGGCGCGCTCGCGAGCGAAGGACGGACGCAGTTTGTCGCCGTGTGCGATCTGAACGAAGAAACCGCGCGCAACGTCAGTGAAGAAAGAACGACCGAGTGGACTACTGACTGGCGCGAGTTGATTGGCCGCGTCGACGCGGTGAGCCTTGCAGTGCCAACGGAAGCACACTGCGAAATCGCTTGCGGTCTGCTTCAAAACGGCATTCACGTGCTCGTGGAGAAACCGATCTCACGCACGCTCGACGAAGCGGATCGAATGATTCGCGCGGCTGAAAAAGGCAACGCGTTGCTTCAGGTGGGCCATCTGGAACGTTTTAATCCGGCGATGGTTGCGTTGCGGCCGCACGTGAAGCAGCCGGTCTATTTCGAGATTCATCGCGTGGGACAGTTCACCGCGCGTTCGCTCGATATCGACGTCGTGCTCGATTTGATGATTCACGATCTCGACATCGTGCAGTGGCTCGTAGGCGAAGAAGTTGAAGTGACAAGCATTCACGCGGTCGGAATTGCAATCCTGACGGACAAGGTCGACGCGGCGAATGCACGGCTCGAGTTTTCATCGGGCGCGGTGGCGAATATAACGGCGTCGCGCGTCGGCACTGAGAAGATTCGCAAGATGCGTTTCTTTCAGCCGCACGATTACGTGGCGATCGACTACACGACGAAGCGCGCGACAGTGAGCAGTCTCGCGCCACCTGCTGCGACAGGTTCGTGGCCGGGCGTACACATCAAACATCTCGATGTTATTGACGTTGAGCCGTTGCGCGCGGAGATCGTCTCGTTTCTCGACTCGGCGGAGAATGGTTTACCGCCGGCGGTTTCAGGCTCCGACGGCCGCAACGCGCTAAGCCTGGCGCTACGCACTTTGGAAAGGATTCGCGAACATGCTGAGCACCCCGGCGTGAGTGAGCTTAGCGCAAACGTAAAATAACCATCCACAGATTACACAGATTTTTAGTTTCTGTGTAATCTGTGGATTGCTTTAGAATGATGGTCACGCGTAATGAAAAACTTTCGGGTTTCCTCACCGAACACATCACGAGGGGCGAGTTTCCCTCGGCAGTCTATCTGATTGGCGAACGCGAGCAGGTCGTCTTCGCGGATGCTTTGGGCCATTCAGTGGTCCAGCCTTATCGCATCGCCAACAAGCTCGACACGATTTACGATCTGGCCTCGCTCACGAAACCGCTCGTCACCGGCATGCTCTGCGCGCGGCGCATCGAGCTTGGCGAACTAACGCTCGACAGCTCCGTCTCGCATTACCTTCCGGAGTTTGAGCGCACTGACAAACAGATGATCACGGTGCGTGAACTGTTGACGCACACGTCGGGTCTGCCGGCGTGGCGCCCGCTTTACGTACTCGCCGAAGACGAACGCGACCGCGCGGCGGGCGCGATCGCGAATCTCGATCTCGAGTACAAGCCCGGCACACGCGTCGTTTACAGCGATCTCGGTTTCATCTCGCTCGGCATCCTGCTCGAACGCATGACCGGTCACCAACTCGCCGACCTGGCCCAACGCGAGATCTTCGAGCCGTTGAATCTCAAACAGACTTTCTTCAATCCTGAAGTCGCGTTGCAAACCGGCATCGCGGCTTGCGAAATCGGAAACCTCTACGAGAAGAACATGTGCGCGGAGAGTGGCAGCGGCGATTATCAAAACTCGCGGCAGCGATTGATCTGGGGCGAGGTGCATGATGGCAACGCGTATTTCCTCGGCGGCGCCGCCGGTCATGCAGGTCTCTTTTCGACTGCGAGCGAGGTATTTCAGTTGGCCCAACAGTTCATTGCAACGTCGAGCCGGTTGCTGAATGCGGAGACGTGCAAACTGTTTCGAGAGAACATGACGGAAGGTTTGGAAGAGGCGCGTTCGCTTGCGTGGCAACTCGCGGCGACGAAAGACTCAACCGCGGGAACCGACCTGCCACGCGACGCTTTTGGACATAACGGCTTCACCGGAACGTCGCTCTGGAGCGACGCGGAACACGAGCGCGTGTTCATCCTGCTCACGAACCGCACGCACGCGCGCGAGCTGCCTTTTGCAAATATCAATGCTGTGAGGCGGGAATTTCACAGCCTGGCAATTGAAAGCCTGGAATAGGACCTATTCTTACGCCCTATAACCTGAAGCGCAACGTGGTCCCCAGCACATTAAGATCCCCGGGAATACTCACACCATCATTCTGCCGCAGGTAATACAGCTCCTGCGTGAAGTGCTTATTGAAAACCTTGCTTCCTCCAACTGAAAACCGATTCCGCACCCACCGATTCACAAACCAGTCATAAAACACCTCGTCCGCAACGAACAGCGACAACTGCCAATCTTTCTCGCCGACCGGATGCTCGACCTGAAAACGGTTTCGATAGCGATTGGCTTTCAAACCGGAGTTTCGCATGCGGCGTTCAAGCTGATTGCGATCGCTGATGCGGAAGTCGCCGGCATTGAAACGCACAGTGACCGGCAGCGTGAGACGATTTTCCCAAATACGCCGGCCCGCAACCGGTTGCATGCCGATGTGCAGGTAGTTCGGCGAGATCGTCACGTGACTGCCGAGACGGAACGTGAAACCCGCGCCGATCCGTTCGTCGACCGGATGACTCCAGTCTCGACCAATGCGCAGCGTGCCGAGGATGTTGAAGTCGAAATTCTTGGTTACCGGCGCGGCGATCTGGAAGTCACTCCAGAATTGATTGTCGGTGCGATCTATTTGGGCAGAAACGGGAGCCGCAAAGAGGCTCAAAAAGCACAAAAGGCACAAGAGAGACAAGGCAACAGCGGGTTTAATGATCACTGAGGCTCCAAGACTGTAAATGAGGTTATTGCTACGGTCACTCGGTCACCAACCTGTAGCCGGCTCGCACTCGCTTCCGGTTTCGGCCGCGTCGCGATGATCGCTTTAGTAGTCTGCCTTTCCGGCGTTTCGGTCGTCAGAAAATAAGGGCTCTCGTCGCGGCGACACTCTTCACCGCCGAGATCCAAACGCAAACGAATCCGTTCGTACGCGCCGACAAAAATGAGCTCCTCAATCAATGCGCTCGAGATCTTTGTTAATCCCGGACGAAAGAGATCGCTGCGGCTCAGCACAACATCTTCCGGACGAAAAACGATCTTCACACAATCGCCTTCGCGAAACTTCGACGCGTCGAGCGCCGCCGCAACTTTCGCCGGTCCGACTTCGAGCAAGTCTTTTCTGACAGTCGCTTCGAGAATGTTCGCGGCGCCGAGAAACGTAGCGACGTACTCCGTCGCCGGATGATTGTAGATCTCAAACGGCGTCCCGATCTGTTCGATGTGTCCCTCGTTAAGCACCGCGACGCGATCGCCAAGCTCCAGCGCTTCTTCCTGATCGTGCGTGATGAAGATCGCGGGCACTTTCACCTTCTTTAACAACGCGCGGATCTCGCGGCGCAGATGCGAACGCGTTTGCGTATCAAGCGCGCCAAACGGTTCGTCAAACAGCAACACCTCCGGCTTGTAAGCGAGCGTGCGCGCGATCGCGACGCGTTGTTGCTGTCCACCGGAAAGCTGCGACGGAAACTTCTTGCGATGCTCTTCGAGTTGGACCAACGCCAGCAACTCTTTCACCGTCTCGCGAATCTCTTTCCGTCCGCGTTTGCGAATGCGCAAACCGTAACCGATGTTTTTCTCCACGGTCATCTTGGGAAACAGCGCGTAGTTCTGAAAGATGACGCCGACGCCGCGCTCGCGTGCCGGCAGATCCGTTACGTCTTTGCCGTGCAGGATCACCTTCCCTTTCAACGGCATCTCCAGCCCCGCGATGATTCGCAAAATCGTCGTCTTGCCGCTGCCCGACGCGCCGAGCAACACCAGCACTTCGCCCTCAGCAACATCGAAACTGATGTTCTCGAGCACGCTCGTCTTGCCGAAGTGTTTGCTGAGTCCAACAACGCTCGCCACAGCCGGCGGTGGATCAGCGGCCGATTGCGAATCCGGTTGTTTCGGGATCAATGTTTCCTTCGCTTTCGCCATTGCTTAATCGACGTCGAGCCAGTCGCGCGCGAAGAACAGCACACTGAAGATCAGAAACGAGAACAACGCGAGCACGATCGCGATCGCGTTCGCGGCTTCGATCTGTCCTTCGTTGAATTTCGCAAAGATGTAAAGGGGCGCTGTTTGTGTTTTGCCGGCCAAGTTTCCCGAGACGAGAATCGTCGAACCAAACTCACCCACCGCGCGCGCAAACGTCAGCAACGCGCCGGAGACGATCGCGCCGCGCAACGAAGGCAGCGTGACGTGCCAGAACGTTTGCCAACGCGTCGCGCCGATCGTCGCGGATGCTTCTTCGAGCGAACGGCTCATCGTGTCGAAGACGGGTTTGATCACGCCGAACGCGAGCGGAAAAGTGACGAAGATGTTTGCCAGGATGATCGCGCCCGCGGTGAACATCATTTGCACGCCGTGCGGTGCGAGCAAACGGCCGAGCGTGCCGTAAGGTCCCCAAAGTAACAGCAACGCGAAACCGGCCACTGCCGTAGGGATCGCTGTTGGAAGTGAGATCGTGACGATGAGCGCGTTGCGGCCCCAGAAGTTGTAACGCGATAAAACGTAAGACGCGAACAAACCGAAGATGACGTTGAAAACGGTGGCCCAAAAGCTCGTGGCCATCGAGAGTTTCAAAGCAAAGATCGCCTCCGGCGCCATCAACGCGGCCCAGAATTTATCCAGCCCATTGCTCGTGCCAAAAATAAAGATCGACGCCAACGGCAGAAACACCAGCGGCAACATCATAAAGATGAGCATGCCGATGCTGAGCGGCCGCACAACATCGAAGCCGCGTACATGTCTCATTGCCGATACCGCTGTACTCATCTCAGAATCGCCTCTGTCCGTGTCATCCGTGCTTATCCGTGGCTCATTTACGCTGCACCTGATCGCGAAACACCTTCTCGATCACGTCCGGATACGCTTTATCCCAGCCGCCGAAGAAATCGATCGTAAACGGCATCTCGATGTGCGCAAACTCCGGGTTCGCCTGATTGAACGCGTCGTTCGTAACCGAGTAGAAGTGATACTTGACGAATGCCTGTTGCGCTTCGTCGCTCCAGAGATACTGCATGAACGCATCGACAACCGCGCGTTTATTGCCGCTCACATTCTTGTCGATCACGACCGCGGGATGTTCGCTGAAGATCGTCGCTTTCGGCACGACGATCTCGATTGCCGCGTTTGCCTGTTTCATCAGCAGCGCGTCGAGTTCATAAGTAATCAGCGCATCTCCGTTGCCGAGTTCAAACGTGGTGCGTGCTTCGCGCGCCGAACCCGGAGTTGAGATCACGTTTTTCCAGATCGCCTGGAGCATTCGCACGGCGCGCCCGGTGTCCGGTTCACCTGATTCGCTTTCGGATTTCTTGAGCTCGGAACCATACATAGCGAGTATGGACCACTGCGCACCGCCCGAACTGATCGGATCGGGATGAATCAAACGCACGCCCGGCGCGGCGAGATCCGAGAAGTCGCGAATGTTTTTCGGATTGCCTTTGCGAACGACGATGATGAACGGCGTCTTGTTGATAATTCCCTTCGCCGGATACGTATGCCAGTCGGAAGTGACGAAGCCGCCTTGTTTGAGACGATCGGCGTCGCGTTCGATCGAAAGGATCGCGATGTCCGCGGGCGTGCCGCGCAGGATTTGGTTAGTGACCGTTTCCGAACCGGCATACGAAGACTGGAACCGCACTTCCTGGCCGTGTTCCTGTTTCCACTTGTTGGTAAAGCCCGGATAGATCGCCGCTTCAAGCGACTCCTTCATGATTGAAAAACCATAAAGGGTGATGGTGATGTCGCCGCCTTCGGCCGTCGGTTTAGGCAGACAACTCGCCACCAGCAACGCGAGCGTGAGGCACATTGCCGCGGGCAACAATAAGCTTTGGGATGTAGTCTTCCGCATGGGGGCTCAGACGCCTCCTGATTCTCTGGACAGACCGAAAAGCTGCTGCCGTCATGGCTTTCGTGACCGGGGGTGTGCTCCGTCTATACCACAGGACGGACGGAATTGTCTTGTAAATTCTGGGTGTCCTTTCGACGGTTTGTAGTAACATGCGGCAATGCGCCGTTCGATCGCAATACTGCTCGCGCAGGCGTTACTCCTCTCCCCGATTCTCGCGCAGCAACAAACTTCCACAGAGACTCGACCGCGTCGGGCGCAGCCGGCGTGGCCGCAACCAACGGCGACTACACCGATCATTTCGTCGCCAAATCTTGCAGTTGTCACGGGTCCGGAACCTAAGATTCGTGTCGCACTGACAACTGACGCGCGTTCCGCTGTGATTTCAACAACCGGTCATTTGCTAAACGCGAGTGGCGGCAGTTCGACGTTGCTCGCGCTCGACACATCGCGCGTTCGTGTCGATCCACGACTGTTGTCGCCGCTATCCACAGCAAAAGATGATGCGGCGTTTAAAGTGATCGTGTCCGGCGCAGCTACACACGACGAAGCTGAAGACCTTGAAGATGTGATCGAAAAACTGACGAGCGAGGACGGGCACTCGGCGTTAGATACTGAGACGAACACGTGGGGCGTGGTTGTTGGTTCAACGCATCCGCGTGAAGAGGCGGAGGAGTTGCGCGCGCGACTTGAAGCGGCGGGGTTCGATGCGCGCATTCAAGGGCCACAGATAAACACGGATTCGAATGAATCAAGACAGCAAATTAAAGAAAACAACACGGTGAAGTTGACGTCGGCGCGTCCGAGTTTGCCGTCGCGTGAAGTCGTCGCTTCGGGCACGAGCGGATCGTTGTTCAGTTCGAGCGCGCCAGTGGTTTTCGCTTCAGATGATGAAAGAGACGCGCCCGTGCGTTTTAACGATCGTCCGTATCGCGGCCGCATCGAAGTGTTCACCAACCTGCGCGGGTCTTTGACGGTTGTAAACGAACTCGGTCTTGAAGACTACGTGCGTGGCGTAGTTGCAAATGAACTCTCGCCCGGCGGCTATCCCGCAATCGAGGCGCTCAAAGCACAGGCTGTCGCCGCGCGCACTTACGCGCTGAAGAATCGCGGCCAGTTCATGGCCCAGGGTTTCGACCTCCTGCCGACGACACGTTCGCAGGTCTATCGTGGTCTAACTTCCGAACAGCCGCTCTCGACGCGCGCGGTAGACGAAACGCGCGGGATCATCGCGACCTTCGCGGGCGAACCAATCAACGCGCTATACACGTCGACTTGCGGCGGCCGCACTGAAGATTCGGAGAACATTTTCAACCAGGCAGTTCCTTACTTGCGTGGACGCGAATGCGCCGCCGACCACGCCGCGTTCGATCGCTTCGTGATTCGCACCACGCGTACACCGGCTGATTTGCGTGACGACGAACACGTCGCTCTCGTGCGTGACATCAGTCTTTTGCTGACACAAAACTTCGGCATGTTGCAGGAACGCGTTTCTGATTCATGGCTCGCAGCGGAAGCGTCCGCTGCGGAAGTGCGCAACTGGATCGCGAACGTCGCACGCATCGCGCGGCAGACAATGCCCGTTGCTGGTGATGACGTGAATCGTCCGCCGGGTTTTGCGACCGCACTCGTGACTGCTGTGTTTGGCGCCGATGGACCAGCGACTTTGCTCAACACTGCTGATGCTGATTACCTTCTCGCGGTGCGCGATGCTCAGGACGTGCCACTAGCGAATCGCGCAGATCTGGCGATGTTGGTTCGCGACGGTTATCTGTCTGCCTATCCTGACGCGACGCTGAGACCGCGAATGCCTTTGTCGCGCGCGCGCGTCCTGCACGCCATTGCGCGCATCCTCGAAGCTCGCGATCTGTTGCGATTGCAAAAGGCAAACGCGCGTCCCGCCAGTGAGGGTCAGTTGATTCTCCGTTCGACGAAAGGAAAAGATCAGTCGATCAGAATCAATCCGGACGCGTTTCTGTTTCGACAGCTTGGCGAACGCCCTTACGCGGTTTCGTCAGTAACGCTGGTTGGCGGCGAACCGGTTACTTATCATCTCGCGGCCAACGGGCAGATCGATTTTCTGGAAGTGAAACCGGCGCCAAACGGCGCGGCTGCCGATCGCTTCTCGCCGTTTTCGAGTTGGACCAACAACCTTTCGTTAGGCCAGGTTCAGGCGCGTCTGGCGCGAGCCGCAAAAGGCATTGGACAGATTACCGATCTGCGTGTAGTGTCACGTGGTTCGTCGCACCGGGTGACGGATCTGGAGATCGTCGGCACGGGCGGCACGGCCCATGTTCGCGGCGGTCGTATTCGTTCGGCGCTCGGTTTGCGCGAGCAACTCTTTGTAATCGATCGTGAATTCGACGACAGCGGGCGTGTTACTTCGTTTGTGTTTAGCGGGCGCGGGTGGGGTCATGGCGTCGGCATGTGTCAGGTCGGCGCGTATGGGTTAGCGAAACAGGGTTGGTCCTACGAACAGATTTTGAAAGCTTACTACACGGGTATTGAACTCACGCGGATGTATTGACAAGTGCTTTTCTATTTCACCCCAACAGAGGAAAAAGACTGTGTCACAAGAACAGGATGCTCCGTTTGTCCCACCGCCACCACCAAACCCAGTACATGGTAGTTCGGCTTATCCCCCGCACGTACTGGAAGCGAAAGCTCAGGAAGCCAAAAGTGATGCCAAGAACGCTCTGATACTCAGCATCGTCGGGTTGTTCTGCTTCGGGTTTATCTTAGGCATCATCGCTTTCAAGAAAGCGTCGAGTGCGATCGAGACGATCGATATGTATGAAGTCGCTAAAGATTCGCGCGGGTTGGCTGTCGGCGCGAAAGTGCTGGCGATCTTCGACATCATCGGCTGGGTCATCGCGCTGATCGCCAAGTTTGCGTTGTCGTAGTGTTAATTGCGAGGTTTGTATGGGCTCGGATGTCAAAAACTTCATGACCACCGCGGACCTCGCCGCTTTTCCAGACGACGGCAATCATTACGAACTGATTGAAGGCGAGCTTTTTGTATCCTACCCACATGACCTTCCTCACCAACTAATTCGAACTAACGTGTCCTTTGCGATAGGTCAGTACCTCGAACAAAACCCCATCGGTATAGTGGTACCTGAAGTCGGTGTCATCTTTAGTGATTACGACTCGGTAATCCCTGATACTGTGTTTGTCAGTAGGGAACGATGGGACACCATTGTTGATGGTGAATATTTTGTCGCGGCCCCGGATTTGGTTATAGAGATTGTGTCGTCTGGTAGCGAGAACCGGGCTCGTGATCTCAAAATTAAGCGCAAGCTCTACGGGAAGTTTGGAGTACAGGAGTATTGGGCTGTGGACCTCGAAAACAGATCAGTGTTCATATTTCGCTTGGAAGGCAAGATTCTTAAGGAGGTTTCGTTGCTCACAAACGATGATCGCATCACCTCTCCGTTGTTTCCGGGATTGGACCTTCAACTTAGCGAAGTTTTCCAGTTACCACGGGAACTTTATTAACGTGCGGTTCTCACGTAACCAGATAATCGGCGGATTCCTAATACTCGCGCTCATCTGGGTGGTGGCGATTTTCCGCGTGCTATTCTCAGGCACGTGACCGAGGAGACAAGTCAAAGTCCCGTTATCGCGATTGTCGGACCGACAGCTTCAGGCAAGAGTACGCTCGGGATCGAAGTCGCGCTCGAGCTAGACGGCGAGATCATTAACTGCGACTCCGTCCAGGTCTATCAGGAGATTCAGGTTGCAACCGCGAAAGTCCCGCTCGAAGAACGCAAGGGCATCCCGCATCACGTGATCGACTTCGTTTCGCCTTCGATCAACTACACCGCCGTCGAATGGGCACGCGAAGCTGCAAAGAAAATCGAAGAGATCGAGAGCCGTGGACGGATCCCGTTACTCGTCGGCGGCACCGGTTTTTATCTACGCGCACTGCGAAACCCGTTTTTCATCAGTCCGCAAACCGATGAATCGCTTCGTCTTCGACTGAACACGATCCGGGAACAACGTGGACCCGAACACCTCCATCGCGTCCTGCGCCGGCTCGACCAGCGCGCCGCCGCACAGCTCTACCCGCGCGACTGGCCGCGGGTGCAACGCGCCATCGAAGTCTATCTGCAAACCGGCCGGTCGATTGTGGACCAGAAAGACCAGCGCCCCGAAGCTCACGAAAGCTCCCGGCGTCTGCGGATTCTCGCGCTAAACCCGCCCCGCGCCGAGCTCTACGAACGCATTAACCGGCGCACCGAAGATCACTTCGAAGCAGGGCTTGTCGACGAGGTCCAACAGCTTCTCGCTCGCGGCGTTCCGTCCAATTCAAACGCGCTCGGGGCGCACGGCTACCGGCGCGTGGTTGAGTACCTCGAGGGCAAACGCGACCTTCCAAGCGCGGTCGAACAGACAAAACTCGACGTGCGGCACTACGCCAAACGGCAATTGACATGGTTTCGCCATGAAGCCGGAGTCGAGTGGTTCGACGGTTTTGGTGAGGAAAAGAACGTTTTGGCCTCGGTTTTGGCGGCGCTCGCGGCTGGACCACGGTCCAAATAATCATCTTTCTCTCACATCTCGAACTAACTCTTGTAAGTCGTCGGGCCGTGTTGTAATCTGATTGCAACCAACGCGCTTTAACAGGATCCATACCGGGCTTCAAAAAATGTCGGACGGCAAACAGGCACCGCAGAATATTCAGGACGCCTTTCTCAATACAGTACGTCGTGAGAAAACGGCGGTAGTGGTCTATTTACTCAATGGCGCCAAACTCACCGGGCGCATCCGCAGTTTCGACAAGTTTTCGGTGCTGCTGGAATCCGGGGCGCAGGAACAGCTCATTTTCAAACACGCCATTTCGACGATTTCGCAGTCGCGGCGAGCGACTGGCGAACTGCATCCGCACGCTGATACTCGCGAAGTTCGCGCTGATGACGCGAGCTCGCATGGCGCGTGACAATCGTTTACTTCTAGGTTATGTATGAACGAACCACCGACTGCGTCGGTGGGATTGTCTGTTTGCGGCGGCTGTTTGTAGGCGATGTATTTGGAAACCACCGACTGCGTCGGTGGGATCCTCACGACCGCCGTGGAAAATCCCAACCCAGAGGGACTTGTGCCTGGAACTTTCATTACCTTCGAAGGTATCGACGGAAGCGGTAAATCGACCCAACTAAAGCTCCTGAATTCTTTCTTGCGTGCGCGCGGTTGCGAGGCCGTCGTAACTCGTGAACCCGGCGGCACGGCGCTCGGCCTTCGGCTGCGTGAAGCGCTGCTCGACGCCCTCGAAGAAGTCGATCCGTTAACCGAACTGCTCGTCTTCGCCGCCGATCGCGCCCAACACGTGCGACGCAAACTCATACCCGCGCTGGAAACCGGCGCCGTGGTGATCTCGGACCGCTACGCTGACGCAACTGTCGCATATCAAGGCGCAGGACGCGGCTTCTCTCCAGAACTCATTTCCCAAATCGTGCAACTCGCAACCGGCGGTTTGAAACCCGAACTGACGTTACTGTTCGACGTTTCGATTGACGAGTCGACGAGCCGCACGACGCGACGTTCGTCAGGCAAGAATTCCGCGCGAGGCGCACGCGATCGTCTCGACATCGAAACCTCGGAGTTTCACGCGCGCGTGCGTGACGCTTACTTGTCACTGGCCGCGGCAGAACCGCAGCGCATAAAAGTGATCGACACGAGTGGTCCAGTCGAGCGCACGCACGAACACGTCAAACAAATCATCGTTCCGTTTTTAAGAAGTCGAGGCCACTTGTCGAATGTTTAGTGAATTAACCGGCAACACACGCGTCAAAGAAGCACTGAAGCGCATGATCACTTCCGATCGTTTGCCGGGCGCGTTGCTCTTTGCGGGCGAAGAA
Source organism: Pyrinomonadaceae bacterium (assembly GCA_035276425.1). Lineage (GTDB taxonomy): Bacteria > Acidobacteriota > Blastocatellia > Pyrinomonadales > Pyrinomonadaceae > PSRF01. The sequence goes on along the minus strand of DATELP010000100.1, from coordinate 25,594 downwards.
GGCGTCGGCAAAAAACGGTTCGCACTCGAAGTAGCGCGAACGTTGAACTGCCGCACGCCAAAGGACGGCGAAGCGTGCGGCGTGTGTTCGTCGTGTGTGCGGATCGCAAAGTTGAATTATCCGGAACGAGACGACGCCGACGAGTGGACGCAAATCATCTGGACCGATCATCCCGACGTCGGACTGGTCGTCGCCCCCAAGCGCGTCCTGCGCGTGGAGCAGATGCGCCAAATCGAACGGGAAGCAAACTTCCGCCCGTTTGAAGGCAAAGCCCGCGTGTTTCTGATCGACGAGGCGGACAAGCTCAACGACGCCTCAGCCAATGCGCTCTTAAAAGTACTCGAAGAGCCGCCGCGAACGTCGCACCTGATCCTGATCACCGCGCGGCCAGCGATGTTGTTGCCGACAATCCTCTCGCGCTGCCAGATGATCCGTTTCGCGCCGCTCACGCCGTCCGAGATCGAAAGTCACTTGTTAAAGAACAAACTCGCCGACAACAAAACGGCCAAACTCCGCGCGCGTGCAGCAGGCGGCAGCATCGGCCGCGCTTTATTAAACGACATGGTCACGTTCACGTCGCAACGCAAAGCCATGCTCGGCGTGCTCAACGCGCTCGTCATGACAAACGACCGGGCGCAACTACTTCGCTCAGCCGAACAGCTCAACGAAGCGCAGTACAAAGAAGAGTTTGAAGAACGGCTCGACGTGCTCGAGACGCTAATTCGCGACGCCTGGATGTTGTCGTTGGGAGTGCAACCAGACTTGCTCGTGAACGAAGACCTGGCCCCGGAGTTGGAGAAGATCAGCCAGCGAATGGATCCGAGCCGTGCGTCAGACTGGATACTTCAGATCGAAGACGTGCGTGAGAGTCTGCTCGTCAACGTCAACCGCAAAGCAACTACCGACTCATTGTTTCTGACGATGGCGGGCGACGTGCCGCCGCAGAAGAGACCAAAAATCCGTTAGCGTGTAATGCTGACCAGTTCGGGTTGGGCGTCAGCAGTCTTTCCGGCAGAAATTTCCTCGAGCAGTTTCTCAGTTTCCATCACAAACGCATCGACAATGTTCTCACCGGCGACTTTGCGCATCGGCACGCCGTCTTTGAAAATCATGCCCACGCCGCGTCCGAACGTGATCCCAAGCTGCGAATCGTGCGCTTCACCGGGACCATTCACCGCACAACCCATGATCGAAAGGTGCAACGGTTCTTCGATGTGCGCCAAACGTCGCTCAATCTCGGTAACAATGCCGACGAAGTTGTCGACATCAAGCCGCCCGCACGTCGGACACGCCACCACAGTCACGCCCCTGGTCCGCAGACCAAGTGACTTCACGATCTCCCATGCAACGCGCACTTCTTCCTGCGGCTCCGCAGCCAGCGACACACGAATCGTGTCGCCGATTCCTTCGTGCAGCAGAATGCCGAGACCGATTGAAGACTTGACCGTTCCGCTGAACGAAGTACCCGCTTCGGTCACGCCGAGGTGAAACGGATAATCAACCTTCTCCGCCAGCAGCCGGTACGCAGCAACAGTGCGATGCACGTCTGAAGCTTTCAACGAAATGATGATGTCCGTGAAATCGAGATCCTCGAGAATCTGCACATGCCGCAACGCCGATTCAACCATCGCTTCCGCCGTCGCCGTGCCGTACTTCTTCAGCAGATCCTTTTCCAAGGATCCGCCGTTAACGCCAATGCGAATCGGAACTTTCTGCGCTTGCGCCGCACGCACGACCTCGCGAATGCGTTCGTGCGCACCGATGTTGCCCGGATTGAGACGCAGTTTGTCGATGCCTGCTTCCAGGGCCATCAACGCGAGTTTGTAATGGAAATGAATATCCGCGACGAGTGGAACGTCGGGAACGCGTTTACGAATCTCTTTCAACGCAACCGCGGCATCGTTGTCGGGAACCGCAAGCCGGACGACCTCGCATCCGGCACGCACCATCTCTTCAATCTGCGCGACAGTGGCGCCGACGTCAGCAGTGTCCGTCTTAGTCATCGACTGAATGACTACGGGTGCGCCGCCACCGATTTGCAGATGCTTAACCTGAACTGGTCTTGATTTGCGCATGCGCCGCCTCTGGCTATTTGCGGCCTATTTTGCAGGCGCGCTCGCTGGAGGTTTATCCGGTTCGCTGCTACCGCCGAAAGTCTTCAGCACGTCGTTAGTGATCACAAAAACCATCAACAGCAACACCATCACGAAACCAACCTGCTGAATGCGGTCGCGCACGGCCGCCGAAATCGATAACCCGATCGTCGCCAGCAATCCTTCAATAAGAAACAGGAAGATCGCGCCACCGTCGAGCACGGGTATCGGCAACAGGTTGAAGATGCCGAGGTTCAAACTCAAAAAGCCTAACATCCCGAATACGCCGTCCCAACCGAGACGTTCGACCGATTTTTGTGCGACCTGGTAGATTCCGATCGGGCCCGAAATCGTGTTGCGCACCGAACGTTTGCCGGTGAACACCTGGCCCAACGCTTTAGCCGTCAAACTAATAATCTGAAGATTTGTGTTCCATGCATATCGCGCTGCCGATCCGATTCCGGCACGGTGAAGCGGAAACACCTCGCCAACACCCAAGCCGAGCTTGCCATCGAGACGGCGGTCGCTGGTCACGACAACAGACGTTTGACCGTTGCGCTGGAGCGTGACGGGAATCTTTTGCGCGTCGTGATTCTTGATGTACTCGGTAACCTGCGCGGAGCTTTTGACGTCCTCATCACCGATCTTCAGCAGTCGATCGCCTTCTTTAAAACCCGACTCTTCCGCGGGCGAACCGGGTTGCACACTACCCACGACGACCGGCAAACCGCCGTAATCCGGAAGAAAATCAAGAAAGCCGGCAGACTCGCCGTTTTCAGTGACCGTCGTCGGCACGATCGTCAGGCGCTCTTCTGAGCCGTTGCGATTAACGACCATCGGGAGCGCATGACCCGGCGAGAGCAGTCCATCGCCGTAGATGTTGTCCCAAGTCGGGTTTTCAGTGCCGTTGAAGGAGATGATGCGATCGCCGGGTTGCAGTCCGGCCTTTGCGGCAGCGCCGCCATCTTTCACTGCGTAAACCACCGGTTGCGGAGTCGCAGGCACGCCGTACATCAGTCCGCCGGCAAACGGGATCGCGAGGGCGGTCAGAATGTTCATCACCGGCCCTGCCAGCGCGACCATAATGCGTTGCCAACGCGGCCGCAGGTTGTACATCTGCTCGGGTGGAATGTTCTGTGAGCCAGCACCTTCGAGCGGCGCGTTGGACTCGTCGCCGCCGAGCTTTACGTACCCGCCAAGCGGAATCGCCGAAATGCGGTAATCAGTGTCGCCCCACTTCCTGCCGAGCAGGCGAGGCCCGAAACCGACCGAGAAGGTCTCGACCCGAATGCCGAACAGTTTGGCTACGATAAAGTGGCCGAATTCGTGAAGAACAACCGCGGATCCGAGGATAAAGATGAAAGCCAGCGGAACAATTAAATAACTCATTCAGTGCCTTTTCTCTAAGGAATTGCCCCCAACACCCGGTTTAGAATCTGGTTCGGCAGAGCCGGTTGCACAAACCGTTTTGAGTTCAAGCTTTAGCTTGTGCTTCGAAGACAACCTAAAGGTTGAACTCAGAACAAGCGCCCAGCAAGTTTACAGGATTCAACCTCTGATTGCACAGATAACATTGTTTGCGGCACTACGGGCGGAATGGTCGGCTGCGAGAATGGTTTCGATACTGCTGGCGGGTTGATTGACGTGGCTATTCATCACGGTTTCGACTACTTGGGGAATTTCCGTTAGCGCGATTTGCTGGTCGATAAACGCGCTGACCGCTTCCTCGTTGGCCGCATTCATCGCCGCCGGCAACGTGCCGCCTTCGCTCAACGCGCGATAAGCCAAACGAATACACGGAAAACGCTCCAGATCGGGCGCTTCGAAGTGCAGCTTAGAGATCGCGGTCAGGTCCAGCGGCGGCAACTGGCAGGAATGTCGGTCGGGATACGTCAACGCATACTGAATCGCGTGGCGCATGTCCGTGACGCCCATCTGCGCGATCACCGAACCGTCAATCAGTTCGATCATCGAGTGAACGACTGATTCGGGATGAACGAGGATGTCGATCTCGTCGGGGCCGAAACCAAACAGCCAGTGGGCTTCGATCACTTCGAGACCTTTGTTCATCAAAGTCGCGGAGTCGATCGTGATCTTCGCGCCCATGTTCCAGGTCGGGTGGCGCATGGCTTCCGACACGCTCGCCTGTTCCATCTCGGCTTTGTTCTTGGTGCGGAACGGTCCACCGGACGCGGTGAGAATAATGCGCCGGACTTCTTCACGGCGTTCGCCACGCAGGCACTGGTGCAGCGCGTTGTGCTCGGAATCGATCGGCAACAACTCCGCGCCAGATTGTCTGGCCGCGCGGGTCATCAACTCGCCCGCCATCACCAACGTTTCCTTATTCGCGAGCGCCACGCGTTTGCCACTTTCGAGCGCTCTCAGCGTCGGCAGAAAACCGACCGCGCCCACAGTCGCGGACACGACGCAGTTTGCTTCCGGATGAGTTGCGACTTCCACCAAACCCGCTTCGCCCGTCACGATGCGCGGCAGATCGACGTCTCTCTCAAACAACTTCCCGCGCAGTTCGTGCGCCGCTTCTTCACTTTCAACCGAAACCAACTCCGGCAAGTGCGTCGCGATCTGATCCGCGAGCCGATTGACATTGCTTCCCGCGCCGAGTGCAACCACACGCATGCGTGGTTCAATCAGCGAGTCAATGACACGCAGTGTGTTGCAACCGATCGAGCCGGTTGAACCCAATATGGCAACGCCTGTACTGTCCATGCCCGATGTGCTCAAGCAATCAAGACGGGGGTAAGAATTTTCGTATCGTAGGGGTCCAGGAGATCTACCGTCTGGCCTGACGAGTTTACGTAAGACGCTGCGCTCACACGCCAGGCACTTCCATTCGTGTAAATAAGATCGACCGAGGCGTTAACAGTTTTGCGAGCGCCGATGACCTTCAAATTCAACGTCGCCTCACCATTATTGTTCGCAACGTTGACGCTACCCGTAACAACGCTACCAAAATCTTTCACTTCACCGATATCGTCGGACAGCTTATCGCTGTTACGCAAAAAATCCTTCGCCTTCACGGCCGCTTCACTGTTTCCGACTGAATAAAGCGCAACGCCAACAATTCCACCCACGAAAACTGCCGCGAGCAGCGCCAGCACAACCACAACGGCGCCAACTACAAAGACGATTTTCTTCGTGGTCATCAGCCTAAACCATGGAAATAGAAGCGAGCGAAATAGTAGATGAGCGGTGCATTGAAGAGCAAGCTATCGAGCCGATCGAGTAGCCCGCCATGACCGGGCAGAATGCTCGCGGCATCTTTCGCGCCCGCGCCGCGCTTCAATGCGCTCTCGGCGAGATCGCCGAGGATGCCCACAACCGTCATCACCACCGCGAGGGGAATCGCAAACTTCAGCGGCAACTCACGGAAGAACCAGTAATGGGCCACGGCGGCCATCAAAATCGCCGCCGCGATTCCACCGACAACACCTTCCCACGACTTTCCCGGACTGATCGAAGGCGCCAGTTTAGTTTTACCTGTCGCCCGCCCAACATAGTACGCACCCGCGTCGGCGCCCATTAACACCAGAAAGAAGAACGACAACAGATCGGCCGCGCGTTCCGGAGGAAAGCTGATGCGAATCGAAACCAGATGACTGCCGAGCAGCGCGATGTAAAGCACGCCGAGAATCGTCGCGCCGACTGAACCGATCATCTTGTCGAACGGCGCGCCGCGCAGCGTTGCAGCTACGAGCGTGCCGGCCGTCAAAGCGATGATTATCAACTGGACCAGCACCACGTTGTACAGATCGACGGGAAAACACGCCACGACCAGAATCGCGATGCCCGCCAGAAATCCCGCGCCGGTGTCGGGTTTGAGATCGCGCTTTTTCGCGAGTACGTAAAACTCAAACAGCGCCATCGCCATCGCCGCGATCGCCAGCGCCACGAACAGCCACTTGAGCCACGGCACAAGAATCGAAGCGATCAGGAATGGAAGAACGATGACGGCGGTGAGAAGACGTGCAGCTCCGGAACTCTTGGCTGCGGGTTTCTGAGGAGTTTTTTTCTTCGACAATTATTTTCCGTTTTGCCACAAAGAGGCACAAAACGCATTCTTGTGCCTTTTTGTGGCCTAGTTTCCGGCCACAACCAGCTTCAATCCGCCAAAGCGCCGGTCGCGCCGTTGATAATCCACAACAGCTTCGAGCAGATGAACGCGGCGGAAGTCAGGCCACAAAGTTTCTGTGACGTAGATCTCGCTGTAAGCACTTTGCCACAGGAGAAAATTCGAAATTCTCAATTCACCGCTGGTACGCACCAGCAGGTCGAGCTCCGGCAGGTTTCGCGTGTAGAGTTCGTTTGCGATCCGTTCTTCAGTTATTTCGTCCGGCCGCCCGCCTTCGTCCATTAAACGCCGGACTGCGGCGCGAGTTGCATCGACAATCTCGGAACGTCCGCCGTAATTCAAAGCAACAGTCAGGACCATTCCTTTGTTACGCGCGGTACGTTCGGTTGCGCGCGCGATCTCTTTGCGGACATTTTCCGCGAGCGCGCCGGTGCGGCCGATGGTTTGAAACTTGATGTTTTGCCGGTCGATCGAGTCGAGTTCGAGACGAATGTAACGCCGCAACATGCGCATCAGCGCGTCGACTTCGTAACGCGGGCGTTTCCAGTTCTCGGTTGAGAACGCGTAAAGCGTGAGGGCGTTTAATCCGAGGCGTGCGCCCGTATCAACGGCGGCGCGAACCGCTTCAACACCTGCTTTGTGACCCGCAATGCGCGGCTGACCACGCTGCGCGGCCCAACGCCCATTGCCGTCCATGATGATCGCGACGTGCCGCGGCAAACGATCCCACGCCACGGCGGCGAGCAGCGCTTCATCGCGCGATCCTTTTTGCACTACACCACTGAAATCCGAGAGCATACGCGAACGAGACTGTTGATCATGAAGACGAATGCTGTCAATCAGTATTCGGAGCGCAGGCGGCTCGCCTGCAACTCACGACAGCGCTAACTCGCCACTTTGCAGGCGAGCCGACCGCGCTCCTAACTGTACCGCACGGAAACGAGTGTCAGTCCGCACGCAGGCGCAGTGGCGGCGATGACTGGCCGCACGCCGGTTTCGATCGCTTGACTAACCGCTGATGGATCGAGTTCGCCGCGGCCGGCGCACAGCAATGTGCCGGCAATGGCGCGAACCATGTAACGCAGAAAGCCGTCGGCGCTCACGCGCAATTCAATCATGGTGCTGCGGGAGCGTTCGTCGATTCGTTCACTGATTTCCAGATTTGTGATCGTGCGAACGCGATCTTCGACGTCGGATTGCGCGGCTGAGAACGCGGTCCAGTCGTGTTTGCCGAGAAACAGTTCCGCAGCGAGTTTCATTTGCGCGAGATTGAGCGGGCGAGCTTCGTGATGTGCGTAACGCGACCAGAACGGCGACATCACCGGAGCGTTCACGATTCGATAAACGTAGGTCTTTCCGAGTGCAGAATAGCGCGCGTGAAACTCACTACTGACAGCTTCTACTTCCAGCACCCGCACATCACGTCCGACGTTTCCATTGATCGCGTTGCGCAACTTCGCTGGCGAGATCTCGCGCTGAATCTCGACGTTCGCAACCTGTCCTTCAGCATGAACGCCCGCGTCCGTCCGGCCCGAGCCAAAAACATTAACGCCGCGTCCTTCGATCAACGACAGCGCACGCGTTAACTCGCCCTGCACCGTTCTCAACTCACCCTGAATCTGCCATCCGTGAAAATCCGTGCCGTCATACTGGATGAGGAGCTTGTAATTCATCGACTCATTCGAGCCGCAAAGAAGCACAAAGACTTTTGTGCATTTTTGTGGCTACGCTTTCTGTCCACGGCTACCAGGCTTCACCGCCGGTTCTCCCATCTTGCACGCGTCACAAACCGACGGCTCGACCGACAACACTTTCAACGTCGCCAGCGCAACACGCGGCACGCCAACTTCCACACTTCCACCCGAACGATCGATGATCGACGCCGCCGCAACAACATCCGCGCCCGCACTCTTCAACGCCTCTATCGTCTCACGCGTCGAACCACCCGTCGTGATCACATCTTCAACCACCAACGTCCTCTCGCCCGGCGAAACCGTAAACCCGCGCCGCAACGTCATCTCGCCGCTTTCTCGCTCAGTCCAAATGAACCGCGCACCCAACGCGCGCGCCACTTCATGACCAATCACGATCCCACCAATCGCCGGCGACGCCACAAGCTGAATCCCCGCATCAGCAAACTTCTGTGCGATCGCGCGTCCAAACGCCTCCGCCTTTTCAGGAAACTGAAGCACACGCGCGCACTGAAGATACACAGTGCTGTGCAGTCCGCTGGTCAGTTGAAAGTGTCCCTCCAACAACGCGCCCGTCTGTTTGAACTCGTCGATTACTTTTTCCGGTTCCAAATTAAACCTCGTAAATTCGGCAGGCGTGCTACAATCCAAGCCCGAATGCCGCCTTATCCAAATTTAGTTTCAGACTCAACCCTCGTTCAAGACACAATCGACCTCTTAAACGATTCCGGCGGACGCGCGGCTGCTTCCGAAATCGTCGACGCCGTTTTCAAACTCTCACACATCGACGACGAACTCGCCGGAATGCTCGTCGCGGATCTCATCAGAAACGATCGCCGTTTCAAGATCAGCGACAACACCGTCGAACTGCTCGAAGACGATAGTCATTCACGTCTGCTCAAGGATCTCGAATTCGTGGTCGTGGACGTCGAAGCCACCGGCGCGAAGACGCCGCCGAACAGACTGATCGAACTCGGAGCTTACAAGATTCGCGGCGGTCGCATCGTCGATAACTTTCTGACGCTCGTCAATCCGGAAATTCCGATTCCGCGTTTCGTCGCGTCGCTCACGGGCATTTCAAACGAGATGGTGAAGCGCGCGCCGGTGTTTGCGGAAGTCGCGCCGCGCTGGCTCGACTTCGTCGCCGACTCGGTGCTCATCGCGCACAACGCGCCGTTCGACACCAGTTTTCTCAATCACGAGATCTCGCGCGTGTATCCGGGTCACCGCATGGTGAATCCGCATCTCTGCACGGTCAAACTCTCGCGCCGCGTTCTACCCGAATTGCTCAATCACCGGTTGGATACGATCGCCAGTCACTTTTCGATCCCGATCGCCAGTCGCCACCGTGCCGGCAGTGACGCACTCGCGACCGCTGAGATCTTCCTCTTCCTGCTCGATAAACTCGATGAAGTTCACGGCGTCAAAGATCTAGCCGCCGCGCGGAATTTTCAGTTCCCCGAACTGATCTCCAACGTGTCCGCTGCCTGACTTCGGTTCAGCAACCGCTTCACAATCACGAACGCCACAATCGCGACGACCAGTCCCAAACCAATCCACGGATAGTATTTCGCCAGTATGTGCTTCGCTTCCGCACCGTACCTGATCGCTAAATAACCTTCGAGCACAAAGCGAAACGCGCGGCCCGCAATGATCGCGAGCATGAACCGCAGCAGACTGAACCGAAACACGCCCGCGGTGACGACGAAGAGCTTGAACGGAAACGGCGGCGGCAAAAGCGTTGCGGCGAGCACCGCGATCGCGTCGTAACGCTCGATCAGATTTTTAACTCGTGCTTGTTTGCGTTCGGAAAAGCGATTCAACGCGCGTGCCCCGGCGCGGCGCGAAATTAAATACAGGATCAAACAACCGAGCGCTGACCCGGCGGTCGCCATAAACGCGTAGAGCAACATCCAGTTCGGATGCGCGGTCGAGAGCACGATCATCAGCGCGTCGGCGCTGCTGGGAAGCGGCACGAATGTCGAATCGAGTAGTGCGACTGCAAAGAGGCCAAACGCGCCGAAGCCGACGAGGTATTCCGAAACGCGGCCGAGGAATTTAGTAACGGGGTGTATGAATGATTTCAATCAGTAGTTCCTTCAGTATCAGGGGTAGCGGCGGCGGGTCCTCTGCGCCGCTTGATGAGAATGTAAACGCCAATGCCGATCAACGCCAGCGTCGCCACGATACTGACGATCACGAGCCCGTTGTCTCTTAAGAAGAGCAACACGCGCCGGCCGTAAAAGACCGCGAGAATTCCCTCCACGTAATAGCGGAACGAACGCGCGATCATGACCGTCAACAAAAACTTCCAACGCGGATACTCGAGTGCGCCCGCCGTGGCGACGAAGATCTTGAACGGCAACGGCGGCGGCAGGACCGCGGGAATGGCAATCGCGAAAAATCCGAACCGCTCGTAAGCGCGTTCGACTCGTTTGATACTCGCGACCGGGAATCTTTTGCGCAGCACGGCTTGCCCGCCGCGACGCACGATCGAGTACAGCAGGTTGCAGCCAATCACCGAACCGGTGGCCGCAAAGAGCGGGAAGTAATAAACCGCGCTTGGTTGTCTAAAACAACGGCCGACGACGAGGTAGTCGTTGATCTCGGGCAGCGACAACAGCGACGAGTCGAGCGCGCCGATGATGATCATCGCTGGCGCCGCGAGGTAGATCGGCAGTCCGATAACGTTTACTTCCAACCAACGCGCAATCGAAAGTAACCAGTCAGCCATTCGGGAATGTGTGTCGTGGAGCGAACTATTTTACAGGGGCGAAAACTGAGGGGGTGTCGTAGGTCACGCCGACGGTGAACCCGGAATTCGGACTGAAACTCGTGAGGCCCTTGATGCCCGCGAAATCGAAACGCAGTCCCGATGCTCTGATCTGCATTCCCAAACGCGCCTCGCCTTGCGATTCAGTGCCGAGTGGACCATTGCCCGGACGCGTGTTCGCACGGCCGTTGACTTCACCAGCAACACTGAACATTTTGTTGATACGAAAGATTCCCGCGGCGCCGTAAGTAAGGACGTCGTTTTGCGAAAACAGTTCTGTCGGCGCGGTCAGGATCGCGATGCCGAGATTGCCGAACGTGTTGAAGCGGCCGTCCTGGCCGAATTTCTTGCCGACGAGAACCTGGCCGTAAGCGTTGGTTTGATTAAGGCCGATGCCGGTTCCCTGGCTCGAGTTTGGCAGTTGCACACCGAAACGAAAACCGAGTGATGGACCACGACGCGTTTCGTTGCGGAGTTTGAACTTCGCGGAGATCGTGAAATCGCCGGTGTCGTTGGTGGAGTTAGCTCCGGGCGTCAGATTGAGGGGAATTGCTGACGGCCCGCGCGAGTTGATGCTGAGAAAATTCTGCGCGACGCCTTCGATCTGAAATTCAACGTTCGGTCCCATGCCGAAGTTGATGCCGATAACACCCACGCGCGTCAGGTCGCCGCGAATACCCGAGACGGTGTATTTCGCGCCCTGCATGAAGTCGATGCCCGCCTCGATTCGGATCGTGCCCGGCGGAATGATGTCCACGTCTTCGGTGAGCAGCGGGCGCTGCTGCGCCTGCGCAATCGTGGCAAAACAGAGCAACAGCAAAAGTGTCAGGAATCGGGGCACGCGGTTCATGCGTCTCGGATTCTAATCGCCGCGCCAAGTAGCGTCAATTACTTCGGAACTCTTTCGGCGTGACGCCGGTCCAGCGTTTGAAAGCGCGGTGAAAAGAACTCGATTCCGAGAAGCCGAGCAAGTAGGCGACTTCGCAGATCGCCATCTGCGGTTCGCGCAGGTAACGCTCGGCGAGTTGGCGGCGCATCTGATCGAGAACGTCGTTGTAGGAAGTGCCGAGTTCCTGGAGTTTGCGTTGCAGTGTTCGGGGCGTGAGGCCGAGATGAGCGGCGATGCGTTCGAGCGAAGGCTCACCACCGCGAAACTCATCCGCGATGACGTTTCGCACCTGATCGATCAACGAATCTCGCGGCGGATACTTTGCCAGCAACTCTTCGGCATGCCGATCCAGCAAGGCGCAAAGACTCGCGTCGGCTTTCGCGATTGGCAGTGATAAGAAATCAGAGGGAAACGAGAGCCGGTTCGTAGGCGCACCGAATTTCAGCGGACAATTAAATAGCCGGCGGTGCTCTGAAAGATCTGTCGGCTCTGCGTGTTGGAATTCAACGGTTGCCGGCGTGAAATCAGGCGTGGCGATGTTGCGGCAAAGTGTGGTGACCGTGGCCAGCGTCATTTCACTATCGTGGCGACGTTCGAGAATTGAAGGATCGGAGTAGCGGTAAACTATCGCGCTGGTGTCGTCTGCTGTTTCGAGTGTGAACAGAGCGCCGTCAGTCCAGATCGAATGATAACGAGCGACACGAGTGAATGCCGCGCCGAGAGTTGAACTGTTGAGCGCGCAGTAACCGACGACGTCAAACAACGAGAGATCGACGCTCTCACCGATGTGCAGCCCGAAATTGTCGTCGCCAGTGAGCGCGGCAGCTTTTTCATAAAGAGCCACAAGTTGGGCGAACGGCATGCGGCTGTCGGGATCGTCTAAAACAGTCGGATCGAAGTTCACGGCCCGGCAGAGGCTCTCTGCTTTCACGCCACGGACAACAGCAGCCTTCAGGATTTTCTCCGCGGCTTTTGCTTGAATTGTGAACTTCGCGTTCATCCATTCTCAGTTAACATCCGCGTGGCACAGCGCGTCAATTTGTTGTCGTTCGCGGTCAACGCGAGGGTGATTACAAATCTTGTAAGTCCTGTAATCCTGTCTAAAAGTTCCGAGGTCGATATGGCGAAAAGAACAACCTTCACCGCAACGTTGATCTTAATCTTGTGCGCCGCTGTCGCCGCGCAAACCGCAAACGATCAAGTCAACCTGCTGCTTTCAACTCTGCCCGCCGGCCGCGATCCGCAACGCTACAAAGGCTACGTCGAACCTCAGTTCAAAGCCGTCGACCAGCGTTCGTTCTATCTGACCATGCGCGACGGCGTGAAGATCGCCGTGCAGTTAGTGCTGCCGAAAGATCTGCCGGCTGACAAAAAGATTCCCGCAATCATGACCATGACGCGTTACTGGCGCGCGCGACAGGACGGTCAGCCGAATGCTTTCTTCCCTACGCATGGTTACGCGACTGTCTTTGTTGACGCACGCGGTACCGGCGCGTCATTCGGAGTTTGGAAATCCCCGTTCAGCCAGGACGAGACGAAGGACTACAGCGAAGTAGTCAACTGGATCGTGTCGCAGCCATGGCCCAACGGAAAGGTTGGCGCGATTGGCAACTCTTACACCGGCAACACCGCGCTTTGGCTTGCCTCCACGATGAACCCCGCGGTGAAAGCCGTCATCCCGCGGCACTACGAGTTTGATCTCTACGCTGAAACGCCTTACCCCGGCGGCTTACTGACGGACTGGTTGATCAAAACGTGGAACGACGGTAATCGCCAACTCGACACTAATCCGGGCGTCAGGTTAGTCGACGAAGACACAGATCAAAAACTTTACCAGGCAGCGACCAAACAACGCGCGGAAAACATCGACGTGTACGCCGCTGCGCTGCAAACAACTTTCCGCGACGACCGCACGTTTGGAGCAACGCTTGATGAATTAAGTTTGCACAGTTACAGCGCGTCGATCGAAAAATCGAACGTCGCCATAAACAATTGGGGCGGGTGGTTCGACGCGAGCACGCCTGACGCCGTAATCAGAACCTTTCTCACGCTAAAAAACTACCAACGCGCCGTGATTGGTCCGTGGAACCACGGCGCTTCACAGAACGCGAGTCCGTACCAGACCGACGCTACGCAACGAGTGATGCAGAATTTTGAGTATCTGCGCTTCTTCGATCACTACCTGAAGGGTGTCGACACGGGTTTGGATAACAAGAAGCTGCTGTTCTACTTCACGGTCGGCGAAGGACGTTGGAAGGTCACTGACAAATGGCCCATCGCAGGGACGACCACGGCCGCGTGGTATTTCAACGAGAACAATTCGTTAACCAACAACAAACCAACCGCAAGCGCGGCTGAAGATCGCTACACGATCAATTTCGAGGCTACCACCGGCGTGAAAAATCGTTGGCACACGCAGGTTGGCGGCGAAGTCGTCTACCCGGATCGCGCTGAAGAAGATAAAAAGCTGCTCACTTACACCAGCGCTCCACTCGAAACCGACATCGAGATCACCGGCCATCCGGTCGTGAGTCTTTTCATTACTTCGACACACACCGACGGAGCGTTCTTCGTCTATCTTGAAGAGATCGACGAGAACGGCAAAGTCACGTACCTCACTGAAGGCGAGCTGCGCGCGCTCCAGCGACGCGTTGCAAAAGAACCAGATCCGACGAAACTACCGGTTCCGTATCATTCGTTTCTGAAGCAAGACGCGATGCCGTTGAAGCCGGGCGAAGTGGCCGAGTTGAGATTTCACCTGCAACCGATCTCGGTGCTGGTTAAGAAGGGTCACCGATTGCGCGTCGCGATTGCCGGCCACGACAAAGACACGTTCATTCGCATTCCCGCCGAGGGCGCGCCAACGATTTCCATGAAGAGAAACGGCCACGGACTTTCACGGATTGAATTACCGATAATCAAACGTTAACCGGAGCCATAAAGAGGACAAGAAATACATAGGTTTTGTGCTTCTTTGTGGCTAAACGCGGCAGCGCGATGTGCTAGTATCCGCACTCATGCGACGACTTCTAATCTTCCTTCTCGTTTTCGCTTTTCTCCTCGCTCCTGTTACCGCGCAAAACCAATCGCCGCCGTCCGTAAAGATCAAAGGTCTCAAAGAGCGGGCGACGATTACGCGCGATGATCGTGGCATTCCTTATATCGACGCCAAGAGTGACGAGGATCTCTACTTCGCGCAGGGTTATGCGACGGCGGCGGATCGCTTGTGGCAGATGGATCTGTTTCGCCGTACCGCGCGTGGTGAACTCGCCGAAGTGTTAGGCGCCGGTCCAAACAACGTCGCGTTGGACCAGGACAAACTGCATCGCACGTACGGCTTTGCGCAGGCCGCCGAAGCGGAAGTGGCCCAGGCGTCGCCGAAATCGTTAGCGGTGCTCGAAGCGTACGCGCGCGGTGTGAATGCTTATGCTGCGTCGCTCGACGCGAAGTCGTTGCCGCCGGAATTTCAGATACTTCAATACAGCTTTCGCCCGTGGACTCCGGCGGATTCATTCATCATCGCCAAGATCTTTTTCGAAGCGCTTTCAGACACGTGGCGGCTCGACGTAATGCGACAGTCACTATCTTCGTTACCCGCGGAAAAACGCAACGCGCTGTTGACGTCAGTGTCACCACTCGACGTGCTCGTCGTCGGCAGAGACACTAAAGCCCGACCCGCCTCGTCTAAAACAGCGCAACGTCAAACTCCGTTGTCGCGCGAAGCACTAGCCACACTCGCACACAATCAATCGATCGCCGCAGCCGCGCTGGATCGCATCGGTTTTTACGCCGACGGTTTGGCCGCGAGTAACAATTGGGTGATCAGCGGAAGCCGCACTGTTACCGGCAAACCGTTGCTGGCGAACGATCCGCATCTGCGGCCGACGGCGCCTTCGATCTGGCACATGGTCCACCTGAGCGGTCCCAGCGTTCGCGTCGCTGGTATCACTGCCGCGGGCGTGCCTGGCGTAATCATCGGTCACAACGATCGCATCGCGTGGGGTTTTACCAACGTCGGACCCGACGTGCAGGACCTCTACATCGAGAAGTTTGATCCGGCGAACCCGAAACGTTATCAAACGCCGCAAGGCTGGCAGGATGCGATCGTACGCCAGGAGCAGATCAAAGTCCGGAAAGGATTTACTTCTTCCGAATTCGACACGGTGACGCATGAAGTCACGGTGACGCGCCATGGTCCAATCATTTTCGAAGCCGACGGCAAACGCTACGCGCTGCGCTGGACCGCGCTCGATCCGAAGCTGAACCGTCCGGATCTCCAGTACGCGATGAATCGCGCGCGCAACTGGAAAGAGTTCAACGCCGCGCTCGAATCGTTCACCGCGCCAACACAAAACATCGTCTACGCGGACGTCGATGGACACATCGGTTATCACGCCGCGGGTATCGTGCCGATCAGGAAGTCGGGCGACGGTAGTGTGCCTTACGACGGATCGACCGACGCGGGCGAATGGACCAGCTACATTCCGATCGCCAAGCTTCCCACGGTTTACGATCCGCCATCGGGAATCATCGTCACCGCGAACCAACGCATCGTCGGCATGGACTATCCCTACTTCCTGACCAACTCATGGGCGCAACCGTACCGCGCGCGCCGCATCTTCGACCTGCTCAACGAAAAGCCAAAGCACTCGACCGAAGACTTCCGGCGCATCCTCGGCGACGTTTATTCGATCGCCGGCGTGTTGTTTGCCCAGGAAGCAGTGAAACTGTTGCGGCCGAAGTTGAAGGACTCCGACGAAAAGCTTCGTGCGACACTCGATGCGTTTGAGAAGTGGGATGGACGCCTCAACGCTGAATCAACTGTTGCGCCGATCGTGTCGCAAATGCGCCTGACGTTTCGCTCGAAGATTCTCGCGGGCGCGCTTGGACCGGATTTGGTCAAAACGTATCAGTGGAGCAACTTCGACACGACGCTCGATCGCATCATCAAGGAACGTCCCGCGGAGTGGCTGCCGAAAGAATTTGCGAGCTATGAAGACTTGATGCGTTTGTCTTTTGACGAAGCCATCGCAAACCTCTCGCGCACTCTCGGCGCCGATGAAACCAAGTGGAGCTGGGGCGACATGGTGAAAGCGCGTTTCCCGCATCCGCTGAGCGGCGCACCGTTGATCGGCGCGCAGTTCACCGTGCCGCCGTTTCCACAGAACGGCACTGGCGGATTGTTGGGTGCGACTGTGAATGTGGGATCGGCGGTGTCGATGCGTCTGATCGCCGATATGAGTGATTTGGACAAGACGCAACACGGGATCGCGCTCGGCGAGTCGGGTTTACCGAAGAGTCCACACTGGAGCGATCAACTTGCAGACTGGCGCGCCGTGACACCGCGTGAGTTTCCGTTCACCGCGGCGGCAGTCGCAAAAGCCGCGAAGGAAACGCTAACGCTCGAGCCGATGCCTTGAGATCGCTGTGTACTTCGACCCTTTCGGACTGAGTTCACTGCGGAACAGGATCAATTCACCCATACGCACGGCGACAGCGCTGAATTCGAGATCCAGATGGACTTCGGCAAGCTTGTTTGCGTTCTGTGGCCTGCGAATACGCGCGATCGTGAGGTGCGGTCGAAACGCGCGATCCTCTTTCGCAAAACCTTCAAGCGCGAATTCATCTTCCAAACGCTGTTGCAGTTTCAAAAGCGCGCCTGACGGATCGTCGATCCCGATCCACAACACTTGCGGACGGCTCGGCCGCGGAAAAACACCGGTCTTCCCTACCTCGATCTGAATCGCAGAAAACTCTTTCACCACGCGAGCCGCCGCAGCCGTGATCACCGGCACCTGCGCCTGGTCCACGTTGCCGAAGAACTTCATCGTCAAATGAATGTTCTCCGGCCTGCTCCAACTCGCCGCTGCATCCGGCGCCGCTTCACGCACCTGACGACTGTGCTCATCAATCCTTGAACGCACAGCCGCCGGCAGTTCAAACGCACAGAACATCCGCCACTGCCTTGTTCTGTCGGTGTTCTCCGTGTTCATCCGTCGCCGTTTTTACCGCGGCAGTTCACGCGGACGCGGCGGTGGCGGCGGATTCTCGCGTTCGCCACTCGCCTCACCCGTTTGTGAAAGCACTTCCTTGATCGCGCCCACGCTCGACAACATCGCCGAAGTCTCCATCGGCATGAAGATCACTTTCGAGTTGTTCGTGCGCGTCATGTCGCGCATGCTGTCGATATAACGCGTCGCAATCATGTAGTGAGCCGGGTCGCCACCGGGAATCGCATTGGCGACCCGAGCGATCGCTTCCGACTCCGCTTCAGCCGCACGCAGACGCGCTTGGGCCGCGCCTTCCGCCGCGAGAATCGCCGACTGCTTTTCACCTTCGGCACGAGTAACGGCGGCTTGCTTCTCACCTTCCGCACGCGTGATCGCCGCTTGTCGATCGCCCTCCGCTTGCAACACGAGCGCGCGCCGATTGCGTTCGGCAGTCATCTGTTTCTCCATCGTGATACGCACGTCTTCCGGTGGGTTGATGTTCTTCACGTCAACGCGCGTGACTTTCACGCCCCACTTGTCGGTTGCTTCGTCGAGAATCAGACGCAGTTTCGAATTGATCTGATCGCGTTGCGAGAGTGTGTGGTCCAGGTCCATGTCGCCCATCACCGCGCGCATGCCGGTGATGGTGAGCTGCACGATGCCGCCGACAAGATCGTTCATCTCGTAAACGGCCTTTACCGGATCGGTGATCTGCCAATAGACGACGGAGTCGACGTGGATGGTGACGTTATCGCGCGTGATAACCGGTTGCGGCGGCAGGTCGATGTACTGTTCGCGCAGATCGATCGAGGTCAGACCGGGCCGCGTGTTGGTCCAGTAAACGGCGCGCGGCTTGTCGAGAAACGGCACGAGGATGTTGAGGCCGCTGCTGGCGACTTTATCGAACTTGCCGAGACGTTCGACCAGCATCACGGTTGCTTGCGGCACGATTCTGATGGTCTTGGCGGCGATGACCAGCAACACGATCGCCATGAAGCCGAAGAACAGAAACCCCAGGACAGAAGCAATCGGTTCCATAAACGAGATCCCTTTCCACAGATTTCACGGATTATAAACTCGGTCGATTATCTCCGCTGCGGCCAGAATTGTCTCTTCCGCACCGGGGCGTCCCACTATCTGTACCCCAATCGGTAATCCTTCACTCGATCGTCCAGCGGGGACAGTCACGACCGGCAGATCGAAAACGTTGAAAGCCTGCGCGTAGCTGAAGGCGCGGAATGTGCCCATCGTTTTGCCTTGTACGGTGACTTTGAGTGTGTCGTGTTCGTAAGCCGGCACTGCGCCGACAGGCGCGATGATGATCGGCGTGGTTTCCATCCAGCGCAACAATCCTTCACGCAGACGATCGCGTTCCATCCAGTTGGCAATGTACTCATCCAACGTCGACGGCGCTACGTCGTCAGCAGTTCTCAAGCGCCAACTCACAAACGAACCACCTTCATCCTCGCGACCCGCGTAAGCCTGTCGCAGTTGGACCACAGAGGCACGTGAATATAACTTCAGCCATAGTTCGTTGCCACGTTCGACGTGTGGTGGCAGACGATTTTCACCGATCAATCCGGCATCGCCGAGAATCGTCGTGGCATTTTTTACAGCACGTGCAGTTTCATCCGTCACCGGTACAAGACCGTCATCGGTGTACCACGCGAAGCGGGCTCCTTTTAAATCCGTGTTTAAGCACCTTTCATTACTCAAGACTTCGAACAACAGTCGCAGATCCGCAACCGTTCGCGCCATTGGTCCAATCACCGCTCCCAAACCATATGGACCACTACTCGGCGGAAACTGTCCTGCACCCGAAACGCGTCCGGTTGTTGGTTTCAATCCACAGATTCCACAGAAGTGAGCCGGAATGCGAACCGATCCAGCGAGGTCACTACCCAAACCACCGGGCGACATGTGCGTCGCGATCGCCACCGCTTCGCCGCCACTCGATCCGCCCGGCGTGAGTTTCGGATCCTGCGGATGCACGGTGCGGCCAAAAACCGGATTGTCCGCCGTGTAGTCCATCGCCATTTCCGCCGCATTCGTTTTCCCCAAAATGATCGCGCCCGCGGCTTTCAAACGTGCGACCACCGGCGCGTCTCGTTCCGGCACGTAGTCAGCCCTGAGCCGCGATCCGCTCGTCGTTCGCATACCAGCGGTTTCGATCGTGTCTTTGATCGTGATCGGCAGCCCGTGTAAAGGTCCTTCGGAACTTCCGCTCAGATCAGACCCCACCGTCACGATCGCATTCAACGCCGGATTCAAACGCGAAATCTGCTCCAAATACGCTTCCACCACTTCAGCCGGCGACACTTCGCGCTTCCGAATCAATTCGGCCAGCTTCGTCAACGACTGTTCACACAGACCAGTGTTTTGCATTTCTTCAACTTCTCAATATAATTCAATTGCTATTTTCAGACTCATTTACAACCTGCCTGAATCAACTCGACTGGCGTCGATGTTCACCGTTTTTAACAGCAAAGGAGCGCATTCTTGGCTATTCGGTTGAGCCGGACTTTTGTCCTGCGCAAGCTGCATCAGCTTTCCGGTATTGTCCCGCTTGGAATTTTTCTCTTAGAACACTTCTACACCAACTCGAAGGCGTTGACCGGTCCGGGTGACTTCAACAGCGCCGTCGACGACCTACAGTCGATTCCGTACATCCTGTTCGTCGAGATCGGCGGCATCTTTATACCGCTCATCTACCACGCCGTCTACGGTTTGGTGATTACGTGGGAGGCGCGGCCAAACAATCTCGCGTACCCGTACCCGCGCAACTGGTTTTACCTTATTCAACGCATAACAGGAATCGTGCTCTTCTTCTTTATCCTGTTTCACGTGCTGAACTTCCGGTTTGGCATGATTCCGGGATTGAATACGGAGTCGGTCGCGCATTATCCGGATAAGGCGTTTGAGATCGTCGCCCGCGAGTTTCGCATGGTGCCGATTTTCATCGTCTACCTGATCGGAATTACCGCGACTGTTTGGCACTTGGCGAACGGCATCTGGCTCTTCCTCGTTGACTGGGGCATCACGATCGGCGAGCGCGCGCAACGTCTGACTGGTTATGCGTGCATCGCTTTTGGCGTCGTACTTCTGCTCGTTGGCGTTAACGCCGCCGTCGCGTTCATCCGTCCCGGCGGATTGTTAGGAGGCATCATTTATTAATGGCAAGTAATGGTTTGAAGATCGCGGTTGTTGGTGGCGGACTCGCCGGTCTCGCTGCCGCCATGAAGATCGCAGAAGGCGGCCACGCGGTCGATCTGTTCTCCGTCGTGCCGGTGAAACGTTCGCACTCGGTTTGTGCGCAAGGCGGGATCAACGGCGCGGTCAACACCAAAGGCGAAGGCGATTCCACCTGGTTACATTTTGACGACACCATTTACGGCGGCGATTTCCTTGCTGATCAACCGCCCGCCAAAGCGATGTGCGAGATGGCGCCGTCGATCATTTATCTGTTCGACCGCATGGGCGTTCCCTTCTCGCGCACCAACGAAGGACTGCTCGACTTTCGCCGTTTCGGCGGCACGAAGCATCACCGCACTGCATTCGCCGGCGCTTCGACCGGCCAACAACTGCTTTACGCGCTCGATGAACAAGTGCGCCGTTATGAAGTCGCCGGCAAGGTGAAAAAGTTTGAGCACTGGGAGATGTTGTCGCTGGTGCTCGACGATCATCAGGTTTGCCGCGGACTCATCGCGATGGATCTTCAGTCACTCGAGCTGCGCGCGTTTCCCGCGGACGCAGTGATCATAGCGACAGGTGGTCCGGGTTTGATTTTCGGCAAGTCGACCAATTCGATGGTCTGCACGGGCAGCGCCGTGTCGGCGTGTTATCAACAAGGCGCGAGGTATGCGAACGGCGAGTTTATTCAGGTCCACCCGACGTCGATTCCGGGCGAAGACAAGTTGCGCCTGATGTCGGAATCAGCGCGCGGCGAAGGTGGCCGCGTTTGGGTGCCGCGAACTAAAGGCGACACGCGCGCGCCGTCGTCGATTCCCGAGCGCGAGCGCTGGTACTTCCTCGAAGAGAAATATCCCGCTTACGGCAATCTCGTCCCGCGCGATATCGCGACCCGCGAGATCTTTCAGGTGTGCATCGACGGTATGGGCATCGGTGGCCAGAACCAGGTTTATCTCGATCTGACGCACATTCCCTCGGACATGCTCGATCGAAAACTCGGTGCGATTCTCGAGCTTTACGAGATGTTCGTCGGCGACGATCCGCGTCACGTGCCGATGCGCATCTTCCCGGGCGTTCATTATTCAATGGGCGGACTCTGGGTCGACTTCGATCAGCGCACGAACATTCCCGGCTTGTTAGCGGCTGGCGAGTGTGACTTTTCAATTCACGGCGCGAATCGTTTGGGCGCAAATTCGCTCGTGAGCTGCGTCTACGGCGGCTTCACCGCGGCGCCCGCGGCGATGGAATATGAGAAGAACGTCGAACGAAACGGCGCGGACGGTTCGGCCGTTTACGATCGCGAGTTGAAACTCCAGCAGGAGATCAACGACCGTCTAATCAAACAAAGCGGTAACGAAAACCAGTACGTCATTCATAACGAGATGGGCAAGTGGATGACTGACAACGTCACCGTCGTCCGTTACAACGACAAGCTCAAGGCGACCGACGAGAAGTTGCTCGAGTTGATGGATCGTTACAAACACATCTCGATTAACGATTCAAATCTTTGGGCCACGATGGCGTTGCCGCACGCGCGCCATCTCGCCAACATGCTCGAGCTCGCGCGCGTGATCACGCTCGGCGCGCTCAATCGCAATGAATCACGCGGCGCACACTACAAGCCGGAGTTTCCGAACCGCGACGACGAGCACTTCCTGAAGACGACGATCGCCGAGTACTCGGGTGAAGGCCCGGTACTCTCTTACGCGCCGGTCGATATCTCATTGATCACTCCGCGCAAGCGCGACTACAGCAAAAGCAGCAAGACAGAAACAGCAAAGGTCTAAGCATCCGTGCCAACCACACAGAAGACAGTCGAGATACACATTCGCCGCCGCAAGGATCCGGATTCGCCGCAGTACTGGGAACAATTTGAGATTCCGTATCGACCGAACCTCAACGTCATCTCGTGCCTGATGGAGATTCAGAAGAACCCGGTGAACAAGGCGGGCGAAGCGACGACGCCGCCCGTGTGGCAGATGAACTGTCTCGAACAGGTGTGCGGCATCTGCACGATGGTCATCAACGGCCGCGCGCGGCAATCGTGTTCGGCGCTGGTCGACAAACTCGAACAACCGATCAAGCTGGAGCCGATGTCGAAGTTTCCGAACGTTCGCGATCTGGTCGTGGATCGTTCACGGATGTTCGAGCACCTGCGCAAGGTGCACGCGTGGATCGAGATGGACGGCACATACGATCTCGGGCCCGGCCCGCGCATGGACCAGGACGACGTGCAGGAGCGTTATGCTTACTCACGTTGCATGACTTGCGGTTGTTGTCTCGAGGCGTGTCCGCAATACGACGACTATCAGTACATCGGTCCGCAGGCGATCGCGCAGGTGCGTCTCTTCAACATGCACCCGTCCGGCAAGATGAATCGCGAGGAACGTCTGGAAGGCATCATGCAGGAAGACGGCATTACGAACTGCGGCAACGCGCAGAACTGCGTGAAGGCTTGTCCGATGAATATTCCGCTGACGCGCGCGATTTATGAAGAGAACCGAGAGACCGTGTTGCATGGCCTGCTCGGCTGGTTCAAAAGCTAGCGATTGCCGATTTCCAATTGCCGATTGCCGATTTGATTAACGCGTGGCACAAGGAACAATTGGCAATCGACAATCGGCAATCCCTTAGATTCCCAAAACGTCAACCAGCTCCTGCACCGCCGACGCGCTCTTGTGCAACGCAATGCGCTCCTCGGCAGTGAGGTTGATCTCAATTATCTGCTCCAGTCCGCGCGCGCCGAGTTTGCACGGCACACCGACGTAGAGCCCGTTGATCCCATACTCGCCTTCCAGGTAAGCAGCGCACGGCAGGATCTTCTTCTTGTCTTTCAGAATCGACTCCGTCATCTCGACTGCCGCAGACGAAGGCGCGTAATACGCAGAACCAGTCTTCAACAAGCTGACGATCTCGGCGCCGCCGCCAGCCGTGCGTTTCACGATCGCATCGATCTGATCCTTCGGCAGCAACTCCGTGATCGGAATACCCGCGCACGTTGAGAAGCGCGGCAACGGCACCATCGTGTCGCCGTGTCCGCCGAGCACGAACGCGGTGACGTTCTCGACCGACACGTCGAGCGCTTCGGCGAGGAAGCAACGCATGCGCGCGGAGTCGAGCACGCCGGCCATGCCGATCACGCGATGCTTCGGAAAACCCGAGCGACGCAGCGCGACCTGGCACATCGCGTCGAGCGGGTTCGAGACGATGATCAGAATCGTGTTGGGCGAGCGTCTGACAACTTCGTCAACGACTTTCGAAACGATGTCGGCGTTTGTCTTCAGCAGATCGTCGCGACTCATGCCGGGTTTGCGGGCAAGACCGGCGGTAATGATCACGACGTCGGAGTTGTCGGTTTGATCGTAGTTGTTAGCGCCGATCAGCCGCACGTCGAAACCTTCGATCGGCGCAGCCTGGGCCAGATCCAGAGCTTTTCCCTGCGGCACTCCTTCGACGATGTCGACGAGCACGACGTCGCCGAGTTCCTTCGCGGCGAGCCAGTGAGCGGCGGTTGCGCCGACGTTACCCGCGCCGACAACGGTGATCTTTTTTCGCGCACCCATACAGATGATTTCCCTCGATTAAGTTGCTGGATTTAAAGAAGCGCGAGTTTACAAGCCGCTCGGAAGGGTGTCAAATCACATAATTGAAGTGTTGTTCATGAACGACTTTGAAGCTGACAATCCGTTTCCTGAACCGGTGGAAATCGAGATCACCGACGTGTTCGATCTGCACACGATTCCGCCGCGCGACGTGAAGCGAGTGGTTGAAGAATACTTGCTGCTGGCGCGCGAGAAAGGCTTCAAAGTCGTCCGCATCATTCACGGCAAAGGCATTGGCGTACAGCGTGAGATGGTGCGGACGATCCTGGCGCGCACGGACTTCGTTCTGGACTGGACCGACGCGCCGCCAGAAGCGGGCGGAATTGGCGCCACTATCGTGCGGCTAAAAGCAGTATAATCCGTGGCCCATGCTGGTCCTGTTTGCCATCCTCATCTTCATTTACAACTTTGCGGCCGCGCTGTTTCTGGCGAGCGGGTCAGAACTATCGCCGCCAGTTGAGTTTTTGTACAGGGCGGCGTTCCTGTGTGCTCTGATCTGGTGGTTAAGGTCTGATGCGCATCGCTCGAGTGTGAAGCCGCTTTACTGTCAGGGAGTAATGATGAGCATTGGCTGGTTTGTGATCATTCCTTACCACTTGTTGAAGACACGCGGAGCGAAGGGCTTTTTGCCGTTGCTGTTGTTGGTCGGCAGTTTTGTGGCGGCCCAACTCGCGGCGGCAGTGGTTTACGTCTTGCTTTATTCCAGCCTGCAATAACCGTCTCCAAAAAAACACAATTCGGGTGTAAGTTCGACGCAAGCAAGAACAGGAGAGCCGACTGATGGATAAGGCAGACGTCTTCAGGGCCTGGGGCCGTATAGTTTCCGGCTACTACCCCTCTCTGTCTGTCGAGATCACGCGCGAATGTCCGCTTCGTTGTCCCGGTTGTTACGCGTACGAGCCTGAGCATCTGGGCGCAGTTGGTCCATTACGCTCGCTCGCCGATCGTAAAGGAGAAGACCTCGTCGAAGGCGTCGTCGCGCTCGTGCGCCGTTATCGAGCGTTGCACGTATCGATCGTTGGTGGTGAGCCGTTAGTCAGGTTTCGTGAACTCGACGTGCTGCTGCCGCGGTTGAGCGAGATGGGCGTCGACGTACAACTCGTCACGAGTGCCGTACGCCCGATTCCGATTGCCTGGTCCACAATCAAGGGGTTGATACTCACAGTTTCGATCGATGGTCTACAGCCGGAGCACGATGAACGCCGTAAACCAGCGACTTATGAACGCATCCTGAAGAACATCAACGGTCACCGTGTCACCGTCCACTGCACGATCAC
>DATELP010000099.1:0-8783 GCA_035276425.1 Pyrinomonadaceae bacterium | reverse complement strand
GGCTTCGCCATTGTTCTTTGAACTTAGATCTTTGTTCTTTGTGAAACGCCTACAAAGTGCTAAGCACAAAGTACCGAGAACAAGGCTAAGCGTTCACTGTCGCGCCGGGGTAATTCTGTCCGAGTTTTGCAGCGTCGCCTTCGGCCAACGCGTTCACGAGTTCTCCGTGGAAGTAGTCGTAACGAGACGCGACTTCCGCTTTCACACGCTTATCATACATCTCGCGTGAGCGATCGATGTATTCGCGCAAGCGATCGTAAAGATCGTGTTCGACGCGGCCTTCTGCAACCTTCTGCTCGTTGTAGAGCTTGATTTCAGAGATCAGCAGTCGCGCAAAGCGGCGCGCGTCGTTGTGCAAGCGGCGCTCTTCGTCGTTACGAACTTCAACGGGCAGTTCCGCGTCCTGACCGTAACGTCTACGCGGCGGCGCAGCCGGAGCTTCTTCTACCGGCGCCGGGCTCCACATCTGCGGCGGTTCTTCAACCGCAACACCAGACGTTTCTGTTGCAAACGCAGCGGGTGTGGTTGCTTCTTCAACAACTCCGCTGTCCATCAGTGAACCAGTTTCAGCAGGAACAGGCTCAGCAACAAAACTCTGAATCGTGTCAGCGCCTGAGAACGAAGACTCAGAAACGGGAAACACCGTATCAGGTATACCCGGAACCGAGGGTTCCGGCGCGGCTTCAACTGCCGGTTCCGGTTCGGCAACTTGCGGTGCGGGTTCGTATTCACTCGTCGGCACGTATGAAGGTTGTTCCGCGGGTTGAGGTGCTGCTTCGACGGGCGGCGCTTCCACTGGCGCGGCTTCCATCGGCGCAGGTGCGGTTTCCACCGGAACCGGTGCGGCTTCTACCGGCGCTGGTGCAGCTTCTTCAGCCGGTGCGCGTTTCGGCGCGGCGCCACGCGCAACCGAAAGCAGTTCGACAGCCATTCCCGCAACTGCCACCAACGTTTCCAACGCTTCGAGATTGATCGACTCCGAATCGAGTCCCGCGGAATCGGCGTAAAGCACGGCCACGGCGCGTCCACGCACGACGAGCGGGATCGCAACGATGCGTTGCGGTGGTTCTTCGCCAAGCCGGTTGATCAACATGTGGTCTTCGCTATGCGAACCCGGTCCGCCACTCCACGTCGTCAGCGTTTTCGCGGCGCTGCTGATAACCGTGTCTGAACTCAACGCCAATGAGATCTGCTGAATCGCCTGATCGCCTACCGTTCCTTCAAACCCACGTCCACGCCAGCCATTCGCCTGATCGCCTTTGACGACAAAGAACGCGACGCGCGGAGCAAACGACGAAGCCCGGTTCACGAGCGCCTTGAGAATATCGGCCTGCGACTTCTGTTCGTTGATCTCCGAAATAGCCGATTTCACGATGGCCATGTCGCTGGAGGCTTTGGCGCGCGACGACTCGGACGCGGCCTGTTCGATGCCCCGTTCGTGCGCGGCGTGCAGGTGCTCGGTTATCGAAGAGACCAAACTGCCGTCCAACTGCACGTCGTTCTGTCGTTCAAGAAGTGCCGAGAGGGATTCATTGACAAGGCTTTGCAGCGCGGTTATCTCCTGCTTGACGGAGCTGAGCCGGCTTTCGAGATAACTCTCAATTTCTCGCCGCAAACTGTCTTCCAAGTGTCCGTTGACCACAGTAGGGTCCTCCGTGTCGTGGTGTTGATTTGACGTAACCTAAGGTCTTCAGGTAGGGAAACTAACCCAAGGTCTAATGCGCAAAGAGAGCCTTGCAGGGGGCACGGGCTCGAAAGTGATTATGGACGTGCGGGATTGAGCTAGTCAATACTTACGTTTTTGAAATGCTGATGTAGTGGGTCGAAATACGCCGGAGGCGTTCGCAAATTTCAGCCCGCGGTTGGAGCTTGCGACAACCGTGGGTACATCATCTACGTTCCCAGTCAACCCTGAAAGGGTTTACAAACGCGGCGAACCCCTTCAGGGTTGGTCCTTCATTTTGATTTGGACCCAGGTTTCTCGCTAACGCTCGAACCCGTGGGCTGAAATTAGCAAACGCCTTCGGCGTATTTCCGGTTTTGTTAGGGTCTTGATCGCTCTGGTATCTTGGTTGCTGTTGTTGCGGACCACTGGAGGAAAACCACGGCTTTCGATGGCTGCTACGATTCTTATCGCCGAAGATTACGACGACAATCGCGAACTGCTGCGCGTGTTGCTGGCGGGCGCG
The DNA here is from genome assembly GCA_035276425.1 of Pyrinomonadaceae bacterium. Taxonomy (GTDB): domain Bacteria; phylum Acidobacteriota; class Blastocatellia; order Pyrinomonadales; family Pyrinomonadaceae; genus PSRF01. The sequence continues at coordinate 6,594 of DATELP010000099.1, read as the reverse complement.
AATTATTTGGTTCGTGAGGCCAGAAACGGGAAGGAATGCCTGGTGCTGGCGCACACGGATCCGCTGCCCGATCTCATCATGGTCGACCTCTCGATGCCCGAAGTGGACGGCTGGGAGGTTTTCAGACAGCTCAAGGCTAATTCTAATACAGCGAACATCCCCTGCGTCGCGGTGACCGCACACACGGATCGCGATCGGGTGCGAGCGCTGCAATCGGGATTTAGCGATTTTGTCGGGAAGCCTTTTAGGACTGAGGAGCTGCTGATGACGGTAGCGCGGCTCGTGGGGAATAGGACCTGAGCAATAGGTCTTATAGGTCCTATAAGTCCTATAGGACCTATTCTTCGACGACCTATTGCCTGTAGATCGCGCCGCCTTTCATCACAAATTTCACCCGCCGCAGCGCGCCCACATCCTTCGTCGGATCGCCTTCGACCGCGATCAAATCCGCGAGCAATCCCGATTTAACGCTGCCGATCTTATCGCCCATGTGCAGCACACGCGCGTTGATCGAGGTTGCCGAGCGCAACACATCCACGAGCGGCATCCCAAACTGAACCATCGTTTCCAGTTCGCGCGCGTTGTCGCCGTGCGCAAACACGCCCACGTCGCTGCCGCTGGCGATCGTCACGCCCGCCGCGAGCGCCTCGTTAAAAACACGACGCTTTCGTTCAGCATTCGCCGGACTGACAATCGCGAGCGTCGGACACAGCACGACGTTGTGTTCTTTCATCAAGCGAAACACTTCCGGTGTTCCGCCATCGCCGTGTTCGATTGTTTCCACACCCGCGAGCGTCGCGCGCCGCATTCCTTCCGTCGTCGTCGCATGTGCGGCGACAGGAACGTTCGCGCTTTTCGCGGTCTCGACCACGAGCTTCAGTTCGTCGAGTGAAAACGTAGGCGCAGCGCCCTGCGTGCCCCAGCGATAGTCTGCGTAGACCTTGATCCAATCGGCACCGTGCCCGATCTGATCGCGTACGACGCGCGTGAGACTGTCGACGCCATCAGCTTCCTCCGCGCCCTGCGGTACGCGCCATTCGGACGCGTAACCCTTTGGTCCGTAACTGCCGGTCGCGACGATCGCACGCGTCGTGACGATCATCCGCGGCCCGGGAATGATTCCCTGTTCGACGGCCTGCTTCAGCCCAACGTCGGCGTAGCCCGCGCCTTCAGTGCCGAGATCGCGAACCGTCGTGAAGCCGGCCTGAAGCGTGTTGCGCAAGTGGTTCGTCGCGCGCGCGACGCGCAAACTCAGCGACTCGCGCGCCACCTGATCGTTCCAGACCGTTTCACTGTACGGATGCAACAGCACGTGCGAGTGTGCTTCGATCAGGCCGGGCATCAACGTCAGTCCGGCGAGCTCGATCACCTTCGCGTTCGTCGGCGCATTGATCGTCGACGTTGGTCCAACGGCTTCGATCTTCTCGCCACGAACGAGAATGGCCCAGTTGTCGTGAAGCTGGGCCGATTCACCGTCGAACACGTGCGCCGGTTTCAGCAGATAGACCGTTTCCGGCGCAGGACGTTGTGTCTGAAACGGCAGCAAAGCCGTAAGACACATGAGCAACAAGAGGGACCAGCGCATCGCAGTTTTCCTGGTTGCGTTTTGAGTTCAAGCTTTAGCTTGTCTGCCCAACGGCAGCCTGAAGGCTGAACTCAGAACTATTTCTCGGAAATGATTACGTTTTCCATCGTGGGCGGCAGCGGATGGATCGTGCTGCGTGAAAAGCCGGCGTTCGCAAACATGCGTTCGAACTCGGCAAACGTGTAAGCATCACCTGATGGCGTGCTCGTGAGCATCACCATGCTGAACTGCGCAGCGTCCGGCGGCGTCACGCGATCGTCGTTCGGCACAAACTCCAGCGTCACCGCGCGGCCGCCATCGGCGAGTGCGCCGTGAATTTTGCGCAAGAGCGTTTCGCAAGTCGTCGGATCGAAGTGGTGCAGGAAGTTTGTCAGCAAGACGAGGTCGTAACCAGTACCTAAGTCAACGTCGAAAGCGCTGCCCTCGATCGTGTGATAACGATCCGCGACGCCCGCCTTCTGCGCGTTCTCTTTCGCAACTTCGAGCACGGCTTTCCAATCAAGCGCGGTGATCTCAGCCTGCGGATTGTTGGTAGCGAAGCCGATTCCGAACAGACCGTGACCGGCGGCGATGTCGAGCACTTTCAACTTGCGATCCGGATTCGGATCGACGAGTTTCGCCATCAACTGCGACGGCAATCCCATCATCGCGCCCATGCTGCGCGCAAAGTCCACCCACACCGGATTGTCTGGTCCAACGGTCCCATCGTTGTCCATTGTGGTGCCGCCGCGGCGCACTGCTTCAGCGATGTGCTTGAAACCGTCCGACAACGTCGGCGAGCACAGAAAACCTGTCGCGCCGCCGATATAAGCGGGCGAACGTTTGTCGAGAAACGTCGCGGAGTCGAGCGTCAGCGCGTAGTTGTCGCCTTGCTTCGTGATCATTCCCATGAGCGTGAGGTAATCGCACAGAATGCGCGTTCCTCTTTCGGAGGTCTGGCAGCGCTGGGCGACCTGGGCCGCGGTTGTGTTGCCTTCACCGATCGCGGTGAACACTTCGAGTTCGATGGCGGCTTTCAAAGCTTCGGTTCGTTGATATGCGTTGATGGTTTGGAAGAAAAGTAGTGGTGATGGTTGCTGGGCAGCAGAAGTCGACATTCAGGAGTCCTCTCGTTTTTATGATCTGGTTTTTGGTTATTAAACTTTAACGGATCGGTTCGCGCAACACGATCTCAGCCGCGGCGGCTGCCATCTGTGCAGCTTGCGGATGACTGCGATGTAAACCGGCGATCTGCAACAGCGCTTCACCGGTTCGCGAAAACATACGAAACAGATCGCCTTCTTCGGCGCGAGTCTGACGCACGATCTCGGGCCACGTAACACCGTCGGCCCATAACACTGCCGCGCCGGCGGCGGAAAAGTTCAACTCGGGCGCGGGCTCAATGCCGTGTTTCCATTCTTCACCCGACACTTTGAAACCGATATCTTCGAAACGCGACAACGAAGTGACGATGTTGTCGTCCAGTTCCAGATCGCCGTAGTCACGCTCTTCGTCAGCGGTCAGTGCGGCCATGATTCCGGCGAGCTGCTTCAGGTCGAGCGAATTGAAAAGTCCGCTTTCGAGCGCCTCGCCGACGAGCAACGGCCGATCGATGTGCAGATCCGCGAGCCAACGACCGCGTTCAGTCACTTTTTCCGCTTCGAAATCGAGATAGCCAAAAACAGAAAGCACTCGTGCGCGTTGTTCGAACGGAAGCCAGACTTCCTCGCGCAACGCTTCGATCCGACGCGATGCGCGTTCGTAGTCTTCAGCGGTTTCGTGCAGTTCCCACAAAAGCTGTGTGCAGCGCGAACGATCCGGACCATTCAGGTTTGGCGGCAGGAGTTTTTCGATACTGTCTTCGAGAACCTTGAGTGCGTCGGTTTCTTCTTCATAAACATCGCGCAGACGCGGCTCGTGCAGGGTGAGTTCGCGGCCGCGTTCGTGAATCTCTTCGAAAGCGGTTTCGATGTCCTGTTCGCGCAAACGGTAAATCGGCGAATAGACGCGGCCGATCCGTTCCTGCGGGAAACTCGCGCTGCTTCCGTCTTCGCGAAAACCACGCACCGCGCCGTCGCGCTTTTCAGTGACCATTACGAGACGCTTGCCGCTACGCCCGATGCCGACGACGCGGCCCGGTTTCACTACTTCGTTGAGCCAACGTGAAAAAACTTCCGCGCGTGTTTGCGGTTTCGCTTCCTGCAAACGCGCACGCGCGCTGACGAGTCGTTCCAAACCGAGCACGGTCGAGATCGGAAGATCGCAGCCTGACTCTTTCAGCGGTCGTTCGAGCTTCTGTTCGCTTTGTTCGCGGCTCTTCTCGAGTTGAATGATCTGGCGGACCGTGTGGCGATGCGCAAAACTGCGTTCCGCGATCTCGCGCACGTGCGCGAACGTTCCGTAAGCATCGAGCAGATTCAGTAGTGTCGTGTACGTCGCGCGAAACTGACTCACCAGCGGATCGGGTGGCGCTTTCAACAGTTGCGCGATCCGCAGCGGATCCTGGTGCAAACCCGGCGCGGCTACAACGAACCCAACGTAGTCACGTCCACGCCGGCCGGCGCGTCCGGTCATCTGTTGTAATTCCGAAGCCGACAACGGACGCCAGCCACCCGCGGTGCGCGCATCCGCACCGGTCAACACAACACTTCGCGCCGGAAAATCAACACCCGCGGCAACAGTCGCGGTCGCAAAGATCGCATCGAGCAAACCGGCGCTCATCAATCGTTCAATGACGAGTTTCCACGCCGGAATATGTCCCGCGTGATGCGACGCGACGCCGCCGCGAATGATCGTGTCCCAATGCCTGTGTCCGCGAACTTCCGGATGCTGCTCGACAAACGAACGCATAAACTCACGCCGCTCTTCGCGTCGCCGGTCGTTGCCATACGGTCGCGCCAGCGCTGCTTCCGACGCGGCTTTGTCGCACCGGCGGCGCGTCGGCATAAACACAATCGCGGGCAACAGGTTGTAACCTTCCAACGCGGCCAGCAACGTCGCCGGCGGCATTTCAGGCATTCGCAGTTTCATGAATCAGTTGCGTGACCTGTGGATTAATCCTTCCCGTCTCATCAATCAAAGCCAGCAATCGTTTGTCGGGCAGCAACACCGCCGAGCGCAACGGCACCGGACGTTTTCCCGGACCGGTGATTACTCCGCAACGCACACCGCGCACTTCCTCCAGCCAACTCGCAAAATCGCCCGCGTTGCCGATCGTCGCGGACAGCAATAGCAACCGGATCCGTGGCGGCGTCAGAATAATCGCTTCTTCCCAAACGTGTCCGCGGTCTTCGTCCGCCAGGTAGTGAGCCTCGTCGAGCACCACGAGATCCGAATTGACTTCACTTCCGGTGCGCAGCGAGTCGAAGAGTTGATTGCGATAGATCTCGGTCGTCCCGACGATCAGGGGCGCGTCAGAGTTTTCTTTCCGGTCACCAGTCAAGATGCCCACGTTCGGCGCGCCAAACTCGTCAATAAACTCCTGGTATTTTGAATTTGTGAGCGCCTTCAACGGCGTGGTGTACCAGGCTCGCTTGTCGGCGCTCAGGAGTCGCCGAATCTCCTCGCGGGCAATCCACGTTTTGCCGCTGCCGGTGGGCGCGGTGACGAGCACGTCTTTATATTCGAGCATCGCGAGGGCTTCGAGTTGAAATGGGTCCGGTTTGAAGGGCGCGGGCGGCGGCGTTCCGATGCCGTGAAGCAGTTTCTTGACGTCACGAGAGTGCGAGATTTTCCCCTCGGGTTGGCGCGGCGCGGGGATTTTATGGCCGCCCGGCTTTGAACGGTGTTTTGATCTTCTGTCCCAACGTTTACGACCATTTCCGCGCATGTTGCCCATTCTAGCCGCGCTCGCTGTGGCCTGCGAAATGCAGTCGCGCAGTGCTAACAAAAGCCGGGCGAGTTACAATTCCCGTTCGCAACGCTGCGGGTGCTCGTGGCGTCTAAAGCGCTGAAACAAAAACGCCCCCGTGACGTTTTCAAATGGGACGTTCATTCGGGCGTTTCGAAATCAGGATGACTGAGCTGTTCGAAAATTTTGAGGTTAATCGCGCGTCCAGAACGGCGGTGTTGCTGAAGCTTGTCGGCGCGTCGCTCGTGCTGCATTTAACGCTCGTCTGGCTCGTAACGTACGTCCCGGCTTTTCGCGACACGCTCAACATCGCCGCATTGATCGCGGGCACCAAGTGGGTAGAAAAAGACTACGTCGGCACCCAAATCGGTGATGACGTTCAACTCGTGCAGCTCAGCAACGAAAAGTTTCGCTATCCGGACGGCTACTTCGCTCTCGAAGCACAAATAGACGGCAAACTACCTCCGCAAACAGCGGCGGCAGCAGCCGCGGCGGATCCGTTCGCGCCGAAGATCATCTCGCAGTGGAATCCGAAGACGCCCGATCCCGAAGCGTCGCCTTCGCCGAGTGCCGTAGCTGGTGCTTCGCCTGGCGGCAGCCCCGGTCCTTCAGCTTCTCCGTCAGCGGTCGCGCAAGCGTCGCCATCGGCCTCTCCGTCGCCGCCGTCTAACGCGGAAGACGCGCAGAAGAAGCTCGAAGAGACGGCTGCGCAAAACAACGTCGCGCTACCCGACGAGAACCAGATCAACAAGAAGGCGCTGAAAGATTTCGCCGCTTACGTCAACACCCTGAAGAACCAGGGCAAGCTTGATCTGAACAAGCCGTTCGAGGTTGTGATCGAGGCAGAGTTGGACGACAAAGGCAAACTTCAGAATCCGCGTTTCACGAAGAAGATCGGTGACGAGAATCTCGTCGAGCTGTTTGGCCGGATGGTTGCAGCCTTGAACGACAGCGGTTTTCTGATCTACCTGCAACCAATCAGCAAAGACAATCCGGGCGCGAAAGTCATCATCACCGTCAAGCAAGGCGAGAATGAAGTGCTCGCGTCAGTCTCTTCGGAAACGTCGTCGTCGGCGCGAGCGGAATCAGTTGCGGGAATACTCAACAACCTGCTGTTTTTCGGCGCCGGTTCGCGTTCGGGTAAGGATGAAGAAGTGATAATGAAGAACACGAGTGCGTC
>DATELP010000098.1:0-7594 GCA_035276425.1 Pyrinomonadaceae bacterium | reverse complement strand
AAGTAGTGGGAGTTGGCGTTGGCGTTGGTGTCGGTGTTGGCGTCGGTGTTGGCGCCGGCGTTGGTGTTGGTGTCGGCGTTGGTGTCGGCGTTGGTGTTGGCGTTGGTGTCGGCGTTGGCGTTGGTGTCGGCGTTGGCGTTGGTGTCGGCGTTGGTGTTGGTGTTGGCGGGAATGGTGTCGGTGTCGGTGTTGGCGTCGGGCTTGGAGCGGTGCCGTTCAGCGCGGCGTTTAGTTGCGCAAAATCCACACCGATGTCCTTCCCGTCAGTACCCGCGTTTCGATACTGACTGGAAGCCGAAAGCTCGTAGTTGCCACCTGCAAAATCCACAAAGCCCACATCCGAAACCTGAAGCGGATAGAAGTTGCCGGCCGGATTCTCCCGCGCCGATGCAGCCACCATCACGTTCTTTTTGAACGTGTACGAAGGCGTCCAGTTGGTCAATGCCGGCGTACCGAGAAATCCACCTTCACCGTAAATGCCGTACGGATTCTCGATCGTCAGGTTGTTCGTCGCGACAAAGCCAAGCGACTGTTGCGCGTAAAGCGTGTAGGTATTGTTTCTCTGGAAACTCGTGTTGTGATCGAGCGTGACGTTGTAGTAACCATTCATTGTCAGGAATGGTCCCTTGATGTCCGTGAACAGGTTGTTCGCGACTTTCAATCCGGTCGAACGTGCCGATGGTTTTTCATTGTCGGTGCCCAGCAGATTCAACGCGCCTTCCGCACCCTTCACGATGTTGTTCGTGAACGTCACGTTCTCAATGATCGAATACGGCGCCGAGCCTTCCTGATTGCGCACCGTGAACAGGATCGGAATTCCGGTCTGCCCGTCGGTCCAGCAGTTTTCAAACACATTGCCGTCGATCACGACGTTCTTTGCGTTCTTCAACTCCAGGTTGTTTTTGATGGTCCAGTGTTTTCCCGCATACGTCGGATGTCCGACCTTCCAAGTCAACGGCTTAAAGACGTAATTGCGCCGGATCTCGATGTTCGCCGGAATCATGCCGACGTTAGCCGGATCGGCGCCGCCGAACAGGATGTTTTCACCAGCGCCTTCGAGGTAGTTATTGATGATCTTGAAAGGTCCCGGACCGTTCCAACCCGCGACGGCTTGCGTGTCGTAACCGACGCCGTGAATCTCGGAGATGTAGGAATTGCTGACGGTAGTGTCTGAGCTGTTCAGGCTGACGCCCCGTTGCACGTCCTGTGTGTTCCAGCCGTGAATGTAACAACGGTCGATGACGAGATGATGCGGCACTGACTCTTGCGTAGTCTGCGTGAGACGGCCCTCGCCGAAACGAACCAGATCGTAAACAACCACACTCGCCGTCATGGTTGAGAACTCAATACCAATGAAGCGATAGTGATGTGCGCCGGGATTCGTTTTCACGACCGGTTCGGCGGGCGTCGACGACAGAAATCTCGCAAACAGATCCGACTGCGCGGGTGTGACGCGAACGTCTTCCGGCAACTCACTAGCGCGCGAACTCTGAATCACGATCTCGCCCGTGCCGACTTTCAACGGCAGCCGCAGAGTGACGTTGTAGACGCCCCCGGCTTGAACGATGATCGTGTCGCCATACTGGGCCGCGTTGATCGCCGATTGAAGATCTCCATTCGGAGCTACGGTGATCGTCGCACCGTTTGCACTAACACCCGTAACCGCTAAAAAAACCGCAACTATGATCCACTTATAAATCGCAAATTGTGAAAATTGTCCTGCCTTGCCGCCTCTGGTCATTTGACCCTCACTTGTTAAATGTCCCTTCGAAATCGGCGGCCACACACACGAAGCCGCTGTCGGGTGAGTCGAACTCTTTTGTTTTCGGGGCTAACGGGGCTGGTCGAAACTATTTCCGCCGGTACGAAGAAGGCAGAAATAACCTGCGATAAGAGGCGATCTGATTGAAGTTAAAGAGAAGGAAGTTTTTCGGAATGGGTTCTACAGGTGCACCGAAAAAGGGAGCCGTAGAACAAAGATCTGCGCATCCGCCAGGGTGGGGATCGCGCACATCCCGATTAGCCTTCGGCAGCTTGACTATCTCGCGGCCATTGGGCCAACGAGACTCACAGCTTTGCGTCCCTGCTTCACAACAGGTTTGCCTTTATCGTTGCAATCGTAAGTCTGAAAAGAGCGAGGTCTGTAACCAACCGGGGACTATTAGGCATCTTAAAATCTGTTTTGTCAAGATTAAATTTTGTTTGCAATTCTGTGATGCGGAGCGCCTCAGGTGTGGCGTTTTGAGTTCAGCCTTCAGGCTGCGCTGACAAGCTAAAGCTTGAACTCAAAACGCTTATGCTTACCGGCGGCGATGGACTAAGCAGTCGATAACGGTGAGGTCTTCGCACATATTCAGGGTGTGCGTGCCGCGCAGATCCCGCCGCCATTGCGGCAAAATCTTTGCAATTTCCTGCTCGACGTACTCGTCCGGGGTCAGGCGCACGACGCGGTTGATCGTCATGCCATAGCCATAACCCTGCGAGGAGTCCTGTGCGGGGCGGCAAAGGTCGCCGTTCCAGTAAAACAGCCGGCCCGCGGGTCGCGAGTTCCTCACGTCTGATTTGATGGGGTTTTGCTTGTGTGGCGTCCAGGGACCGAGCGGGCTCGAACCGTGGTAAAGGTGCAGTTCGTCAGACCCAAGCGTGTCGGAGATCGCGACGAACATCCACCAGAGGCCGTCAACCTCAAACAACGTCGCGTCGCGTCCGGGCTTCTCCAACAACACAGTCTCGAGTTTCCACTCGCCCGGAAACGACTCGCACGAATAAACCTCGACAGTCTTGTTGCCTGCAGTTTCGGGAATCATGAAATGGCGACCCTGCCATTCCAACATGAACGGGTACGACAAATGATAGTCGCGCTTCAATACCGGCATCGGCTCGGTCGGACCGCTTTTCGTCAACTCCATCACCGAGATATGTGCCTTACCGGTTTTGTAGAGATACTCCTCGAAGAAAACGTAGTACTTCCCTTCAAACTTTACCGGAAACGGATCGGCCCAAAACTTATCCTTCGGCGGCGTCAGTTGTGTGAAGCGGTAGAAACTGTTGTTGGGATCAGTCGGGCTCGTCCGGAAGCGGTAAGCGAGCGTCCACTGGTCGTAATAAAGCGCGTAGCGCAGTTTGTTCGCGGCGTAAGTCCACGTGAGCCGCGCCAGCTTCGGCAGCAGCTCGGCGTTGGTCGGCATCTTGTGGAGCCGGTTGTAGTAAGGACGAAACGATTTCGTCTCGCGCGCGGCGCTTCCCTGCTCGTAAAGCTCGTTCAGTTTCCTCATCACGAAACTGGACGAGCGCCAGTAGAGAATGTTCCGGCTGACTCGAACGGAAAAGCGATCGCTGGTGCGCAACCACGTGCGATCGAGCACTTCACCGTTATCGAGATCTTCCGACAACACTTGCAAAACCGAACCCGAGATCGGCGACGCGTCCATCACTTCCCAAAAGCCAGGAGGCCCGCCGCGATTCACGAGGTTGTCGCCGTGATGGTAGGACCAGACGCCGTGCTTCGCGATGCGCAACGCTTCGCCGCGCAGGATACGAAAGCCAAACGAGAGCGCGACGTCGAGATCGTAGTTGCGAATCTTCTCGATAGTGTCTTCCGGAAACCAGTCGGAAAACTTTTTCATCAACGGCGTGATGCCGATCACCGGAGTGTCCGCGAGCGACTCCTGCACGTCGACGTCTTCAAACGCATCGGTGTAGTTCAACGGCCGGCGCGCGTCGAGCCGTTCGTACAACGCGTAGAGTAAGTAGCTTCTGTTTCTCCAGTACGCTTGCAGCCGTCCGCGCGGCCGATCGGGTACGGTGGCTTCGTTTTTTACGATGAGAACGATCTCGGCGATCGACGACGACGTGATGTCGTTGATGATGTTGGAAACCCAGCGCGGTTGAGTGAGTGAATCAACCAGCAGACCGACGCGAAGAGGACGTTTTTCGTTAACTGAAGCGGTCATTCAGAATCTGTCATTCAGCAGGCTTCGCGGCGAAATTTAGCTTGGTAAAGTCGACTCCGATCGGTTGACCGTCCGAACCGGCCTTCGCGTAAGCGCTCGAGGGCGCGAGGCGGTAATCGCCTTTTTCAAAGTCTACAAAGCCAACGCTGTCAGGCGACGGAAACTGGTTGTCCTTCGGATAAAGCGATTTGTCCGCGCCGGCGAGAACGTTGTTTTTGAAGACCGCGTCGGGAATAAACTTCCGCATCGCGTTCATGCCTTCACCGAGCGAGTCGCCAAACACACCGTAGCCCTTCGGCCCGCGAATCGTCAGGTTATCGCGATAGACGAACTGCTCGACGGGCGTGCCGTACAGCGTCATGAGGTTGTGGGACTGAAAATGGGTGTTATGAATAATGGACACCTTGTTGTAACCATTCATCGTCAGGAATGGCCCCTTGATCTCGACGAACAGATTGTTCGCGATCATCAGACCGCTGCAACGCTGCGACGGCTTTTCGTTATCGCTACCGAGCAGATTGATCGCGCCTTCCGCACCTTTCACGATGTTGTTCGTAAACGTCACGTTCTCGATGATCGAAAACGGCGCTGAGCCTTCCTGATTGCGCACCGTGAACAGGATCGGGATTCCGGTCTGGCCGTCGGTCCAGTTGTTCTCAAATATGTTGCCGTCGATCGTGACGTTCTTTGCGTTCTTCAGTTCCAGCAGGTTCTTGACGGTCCAATGTTTTCCGGCGTAGCTGGGATGCTTTACTTTCCAGGTCAACGGTTTGAAAACGTAGTTGCCGCGGATCTCGATGTTGGACGGAATCATCTCCGCGTTCGCGGGATCGGCGCCGCCGAACAAAACGTTCTCACCTGCGCCTTCGAGGAAGTTGTTGATGATCTTGAAAGGTCCCGGACCGTTCCAACCGGCAATGGCTTGCGTGTCGTAACCAACGCCGTGAATCTCGGAAATGTAGGAGTTGCTGATGGTAGTCTCGGCGCTGTTGAGACTGATGCCGCGTTGCACGTCCTGCGTGTCGAAGCCGTGAATGTACGAGCGATCGATCACCAGATGGTGCGGCACTGAATCCCGGGTCTTTTGCTCTTTACGTCCGCCACCCAAACGAACCAGATCGTAAACCTTTACGTTCGCGTCCGTGGTGGAAAACTCGATGCCGATGAAGCGATAGTGATGCGCGCCGCCCGCGGTCGTCAGCACTGGCTCTACAGTTTTCGTTTGCAGTTTCGCAAACAGCTCTGACTGCTTCGGACTGACGCGAACGTTTTCCGGCAACTCCTTCGCGCGCGAACTCTGAATCACGATCTCGCCGGTTCCCTGCTTCACCGGCAACTCGAAATTACCGACGTACGGAACTCCAGCCTGAAGCTCGATCACGTCGCCATACTGCGCTGCGTTGAGCGCGGCCTGGAAACTGTCTTTCGGTCCGACCTTGAGCGTGCGCCGGCCCGCTTCAAACGTCTCGGTAAACGTCCCGCGAAACTGCCGCAATGCGAAAACGACGCCGATCGTCCCGACGATCCCCAACACCACGACCACGACCAACAGCTTCAATACAGACTTGCTCATAATACTTTTGTGCTTCTTGTGCCTTTTGTGCCTCTTTGTGGTTACCGATTGTTCTTCACAAACACAAACTCATTACAGCCCAACCCCACCCGGCCGCACTTCAATTTCGTCAACTGAAAACCGCGCGCGCGGGCCCAATCAAAAACCTCATCGGGCGTCGAGACTTCGTACGGATAACCACCAACCCAGTCGATGATGTCGCGCCATTTGGTCATCCCGCGATTCTTTCCGTATTGCGTCCACGAATCCGTGAAGTGCTTCGGATTGAGTGTCAACACCGACTTCGCGAGCAGCTTCAGTTCATTCGGCAGCCACACCACCGCCGCGAAAGGCGCTTTCAAAACACCGGGCAGGCCGTTGTAGGTTTTCTTGATCCAAAGCCAACGTGCCGCTTGACTGCCGGTGTCGTTGTAAAGCGCGATGAAGAGTTTTCCATCCGGCGCGACGCGCTGTTGCGCGTGCTCCATCGCGGTCCAAAGATTTCCGGTGTGATGTAACACACCCCACGAGTAAACAATGTCGTATTGGCCGAGCGACTTCATGAACTCGGGATCGAGCACTGAAGCCTCCTGGACTTTCCACGACTCGTCGTCGCGAAAGTAGTTCTTCCGCAGTTCGGTGGTGCAATAGACTGACTTCGGATCGAAGTCGAATGAGTGAACGCGGGCGCCGAGTCGGCGCGCCGCCAAACTAAACAGGCCGCTGCCCGAGCCGATGTCGAGAAACGTCTTCCCGCTCAGCGAGTCGACTTCCAGCATCTCTTTCAGCGAGGTTTCCGCTTGCTGAATGCGCTCCTCGTCAATGATGGGCAGAAACTGCGACCAGTTCTGGCCAAACTCGAAGCGGTCTCCCCGGGCTATTTCTGCGGCGTTCGCGTCCATCGTTAAGGGCCTCATCTGTATTTAACCACGTAGTAAATCATCTTTACATACTCAGTCGGCACCAATTTCCAGCCGCGTGCGGTCAGCCACCAGGTCGCGGGGCGCGGCGTTTCGGTTCCCGGAGTCGCCGGAATCAAACCGACGACGATGTCCGTGTCGCGAAAGACGCGCGTGAACGTCCAGAGCGCCCGGCGCGAGTGGTAAGCAGAGGTGACGATCAGAACGGAACGAAAACCGTGATCGAGTGCGTATTGCCGCACCAACTCTGCTTCTTCGTGCGTGTGATTGACCGGCTGCATCAGCACGTCAATCTTGTCCGCCGGCACGCCTGATGCCTCGAGCTCGTCGTGGGAGCGCTCGTAAAAGTACGGGTTTCGCTGCTCGGCGCTGGACCATGGACCACGCAGGTTGTCGTTGGTCAGCAGAATCATTGGCGCGCGCCCTTGCTGTTGGAGCCGCGCGGCCTCGCGAGCGCGTTCCTGGTAATTAGCCGAACCGCCCAGGACGACGATCGCGTCCGCCTTCGCCAGCGGCGCTTCAATTATCAAAAGCCTCGCCCCACCCCACGCCACAAACGGCCAAAGCAAGATGCAAACAACGAGAATCTTAACTGCGGTGCGGCGACGCGCCTTCACAAGCTTCGTAGTCAAAGTAATCCTACCGACGCAGTCGGTAGTTCAATTCATACCCTACCTACCAACTCGTAACTCAGCGAACAATCCCACCGACAAAGTCGGTGGTTCTTCATATCCAGCCTCAGTATCGCGCCGACGCGACGTATGAACGTACCACCGACTTCGTCGGTGGGATTCAGGCCATCAACAGACTTCTTCACCAACAAATTCCCTGGTAGCCGTTGCTGGAGGGGCGGTCGAAGAGGCGTACGAGATCGATCACGGTCTGATCGGCGCGCAGGCGCGATTCGATCTGGCGAAACTCTTCAGACTTGTTCCCGATCACGATCGTCTCCGACGCACCCAACACTTCATCAATCGAACCGCGCATCAACTTCGCGATGTGCGGGATCTCGCGTTCGATGTATTCGCGATTCGCACCAAAGAGACGCGCGAGCGAGACGTCGCGATCGTAGATCACGAGCTCGTGACCTTTGCCGATCAACGTTTCAATCAGCGTAACCATCGGCGACTCGCGCAGGTCGTCCGTGCCGGCCTTGAAACTGAAACCCA
>DATELP010000097.1:0-5701 GCA_035276425.1 Pyrinomonadaceae bacterium | reverse complement strand
ATTGGAGACGGATCAGTTTGGTGTGTAGCGCGTTCGCCAGAGCCTTGGCAATTTCGGTCTTGCCAACACCCGCGGGACCTTCGACGAGCAGCGGCTTTCCGAGCGTCATTGATAAATAGAGCGCGGTGGCGATGGCCGCGTCGGCAATGTAGACCTGTTGTTCCAGCAGTTGCTGGATTTGTCGCACTTCTTGTCTCATTGTCCAGTCGTCAGGCGTTCGAAGTCCGCGGGAGTGTTGATGTCATCGGGATAGGGGAAACTGAATTGAACTTCCTGGACCATCGCTTCATTTGCGTCGACCAGCTTCCACGCGGCTTTGTCGCCGTGCAGATCCACGAGTTGTGAAAACATCGATCGGGCGAAGATCATCGGATGGCCTTTGCGTCCCTGGTACGAGCAGAGTGCGATCGGCGCGTCCTGTTCACGCCACTCTTCAGCAAGGCGATCGATTATCTCCGGCGTGACGCCCGGCAAGTCACCGAGGATGATCATGATTGCTGTCGATTCGGGCTTAAGCGCGCCGATTCCCGCGCGATACGACGACGCACAACCTTCGCCGAACACCGGATTCTCCACTACGCGCGCCGTGCCGAAATCTACGCGTTCCCGAATCTCGTCTGCCGCGCGCCCAAGAACCACAACAACTTCATCGAGTCCCCTTGCGCGTTGCGCCTGGCCCACAACCCAACCGAGCATCGTTGTACTGCGGTATGGCAGCAGTTGTTTGGGTGGTCCAAACCGCTGCGAAGCGCCCGCGCCCAGCACTAATCCCGAGATGAACTTCCTCATACGTCGTTATCCACAGATTACACAGATTTTCTGCCCAACTGTGTAATCTGCGAAATCTGTGGATGATCGAATGTCTCCTTACAGCGTAGACAGCAGAAATAGATCGTCTGACCGTCAACGACGGAACTGTATTTTGGGTTCTCGATGTCAACGGTCATACCGCAGATCGGATCGAGCGCCGTTGCGACAGTTTGTACTTGGTCAAAACTGGTTCGGCGCACGCGTACTAGTTCCGCAGCCACACTCAAAGCGATCTCGGACATCGACTCGCTACCGATATCGAGTCCCGCGGGACTTTTAATCACCGCAAGATCTTCATCACTCGTGCCCACACTGCGAACGTACTCAAACAGCGCATCCGCCTTCTTCCTGCTCGCGACGAGTCCAAGGTACTTCGGCCGCGTCCCAATCACCGCCAGCAAACCTTCTTCATCCCGGTTCCCCATCGTCGCCACGACAACGTAACTGTTCTCGTCGATCTGATCTCTGGCGTTACTGAGATCCGTTACGGCGACGACTTTGAACTCCAGCAGGGCGCCGAGTTGCGCGAGCGTCTCAGCCACAGGCGACGACCCGAGGATTACGAGCCGGGGTTTTGGCAGAAAAGGTTCCAGGTAAATCTCCAGCGAGCCGCCGCCTTCGCACGTCATGCGAAACGACTGCACGCCTTGCCAATCTTCACGCGGCGCGTCGGGACTGATCGTCAGAAGCTTTGACTGGCCTGTTTGCAGCGCCAGCTTTGCTTCGCGCAAGACGATCGGTTGCACGCAGCCGCCGCCGATCCATCCCAACATGGTACCGTCGGGCTTGATGATCGCTTTCGAACCCGGCTTGGCCGATTGAGGATTCTTGTACGCGACGACCGTGGCAAGAACGAAGGGCTCTTCCCGCCCACGCAAAAGATTGCACTGGTCCTCAATGTTCAAGCTCTTAGCTTTCGGTATAGGCCCTATAGGACCTATTGCTTTAACCCCGCACGCCCGCGTCGCGCAGCAGCTTCCAAACCTTCGCCGACGTAATCGGAATATCAATGTGCCGCACGCCGAGATGCCACAGCGCATCAACCACCGCATTCACGATCGCTGCCGGTGCGCCGACAGTCGCCGACTCGCCAACACCCTTCGCGCCGAGCGGGTGATGCGGCGAAGGCGTAATGGTCTTGTCGGTCTCCCAGTTAGGAGTTTCAACCGCCGTCGGCAACAGGTAATTCATGAAACTGCCTTGCAGAATATTGCCACTCTCGTCGTACTGAATCTCCTCGTAAAGCGCGGGTCCGAGTCCCATCGTCAACCCACCGTGAATCTGACCTTCCACGATCATCGGGTTGATAATGTTTCCGCAATCATCAACTGCCACAAAACGACGTATCTTGATCTCGCCTGTGCCGTTGTCGATGTCGACCACGCAGATGTAGCTGCCGAACGGGTACGTCAGATTCGGCGGATCGTAGTAGTTGACCGCTTCGAGTCCCGCTTCCATTCCGGGCGGATGATTCGTGTACGCGGCGAGCGAGATCTGTTGAATCGTCTGCGCGCGATCGGGAGAACCCTTGACGAAAAACTTTCCAGGTTCCCAATCGAGATCGTCTTCGTGAGCCTCCAACAGATACGCCGCGATCTTTCGCGCCTTGTCTTTGATCTTGCGGCAAGCAATCGCACACGCAGCGGCCGCGACCGGCGTGCTGCGGCTCGCATACGTTCCGAGTCCATAAGGCGCCGTGTCAGTGTCGCCTTCTTCGACGAGCACGCTATCGACAGGGAAACCAAGCTCCTCGGCGATGATCTGAGCGTACGTCGTTTCGTGACCTTGTCCCTGCGACTTCGTTCCAAACCGTGCGATGACTTTGCCGGTCGGATGAACGCGAATCTCCGCACTGTCGAACATCTTGATGCCGAGGATGTCGAAATGTTTCGATGGACCAGCACCGACGATCTCGGTGAAACTGCTTATGCCGATTCCCATCAACTCACCACGCGCACGTTTCTCCGCCTGTTCCTTGCGCAGTTCGTTATAACCGACGCGGTCCATCGCGAGTTGAAGAGCAGCCCCATAGTTGCCGCTGTCGTATTCCCAATCGAGTGCCGACTTATACGGAAACTGCTCGGGCTTGATGAAGTTCTTCATCCGAAACTCCGCCGCATCCATGCCGAGTTCGTGGGCCATCACGTCGGCCATGCGCTCGATCGTGTGTACGGCTTCCGTGACGCGGAACGAGCAGCGATACGCGATGCCGCCGGGAGGTTTGTTCGTGTAAACGCCGTCTACTTCAACGTGCGCCGCTTTCAGATCGTACGAGCCGGTGCAGACGTGAAATAGTCCAGCGGGAAACTTCGACGGATTCGCGGCCGCGTCTGTGTAGCCGTGATCCGCGAGTGTTTTGATTCGCAGCGCTGTGAGTGTGCCGTCCTTTTTACCAGCCAGTTCCGCGGTGATGTGATAGTCGCGCGCAAATGAATCCGCTTGCAGATTCTCCATCCGATCTTCGATCCACTTCACCGGTTTTCCGGTCAGCACCGACGCAGCGACCGCGATCACGTAGCCCGGATAAACCGGCACTTTGCCGCCGAAACCACCGCCAATGTCGGGCGAAATGATCTGAATCTTCTCTTCCGAAAGACCGACGTGTCCGGCGACGAGTGCGAATACAGTGCGAATCGCGTGCGGCGCCTGCGTGGTCATCCAAACCGTCAACTTGCCTCTGACCTTGTCGAAGTGCGCTACGCAGCCGCACGTCTCGATCGACGAAACGTGAATGCGCGGAATGTAGATGTCTTCTTTAACGGTTACTTCCGCTTCGTTGAATAGCTGATCGGTCGCGTCGCGATTGCCCCATTCCCAGTGCCAGATGTGATTGTCTTTCTTGCCCTCCTTATCGGTTCGGAGCACCGGCGCGTCGGGCAACAACGCTTTCTTCGGATCGACGACCACCGGCAACGGGTCGTAATCGATCTCAACAGCTTCAACACCGTCCGCTGCGATGTAACGATCAGTCGCGAGCACCGCAGCGACTTCCTGCGCCTGGTACATCACCTTGTCAACCGGCAACACCATCTGAGTATCCGACATCAACGTCGGCATCCAGTGCAGGTTGTACTTTTCCAAATCCTTTCCAGTGATGACTGCGAGCACGCCCGGAATCGCGAGCGCTTTCGAACTGTCGATGTTTTTGATCGTGGCGTGCGCGTACGGACTGCGCACGATGTCGAGATAAAGCATGCCGGGCAGAGTTACGTCGTCGACGTAATTACCCAGCCCGCGAAGAAAGCGCGGATCTTCTTTGCGTTTGACGGAGTGGCCCATGCCACCGATTTCAGGCGATGTCTTTGGCGCCATACTCACGCACCTCCCTCGCGCATTTTCTGCGCGGCGTATTGATAAGCCTTGACGATGTTGACGTAGCCGGTGCAACGGCACAGGTTGCCGGAGATCGCGTGACGGATCTCGTCGTCGGTCGGATCGTTGTTCTCTTGCAGAAACGCGTAGCCGGTCATCAACATTCCGGGCGTGCAGTAGCCGCATTGCAGACCGTGCTCCTGAAAGAAACCGTCTTGTAGTGGATGCAGTTTGCCGTCCTGTTCGAGACCTTCAACGGTGGTGATCGAACGCCCGTCAGCTTGCACGGCGAAGACCGTACACGACTTCACGGGTTTTCCATCGAGCACGACTGTACACGCGCCGCAGTGACTCGTGTCGCAACCGATGTGTGTGCCGGTGAGCCGCAGGTTTTCGCGAAGGAAGTGGACCAGCAGCAAGCGCGGTTCGATCTCAGCGGATTGTTCCGCGCCGTTAACGTTCACTTTGATCGGAACTGTCGCCATCGTTAAGCTCCTCCCTTCGCGCGGTTCAAGGCAGTTGTGAGAGCGCGGGCGGTCAGAACGCGAACCAGATCGCGCTTGTAATCGGCTGAACCTCTGACGTCGTCCATTGGTTGCGACTCCGAAGCGGCCGTTTCGGCTGCTTGTTGAATGGTGGCGTCGTCGAGTTTTTTACCGACGAGAAAGCTTTCCGTTTGCGTTGCTTTGATCGGAGTCATGCCGACGTTGGTGAGTCCGATGCCTGCGTACTTGCAAACGTCCGCATCGTCGAGTGTGATTTGCACTGCGACGCCCGCGGTCGCGAAGTCGCCGACTTTCCTTTCCAGCTTGAGATACGCGCCTCCGCTTCGCGGTGGTGGAAACGGGATCTTGATCTCGGTGAGAATCTCCTCGGGTTCGAGTGCGGTCGTGAAGAGTCCGGGGAAGAAGTCGGCCACCGGAATCTCTCGTTGTCCGTTCGGACCGGTCGCAATTACAGTTGCCCCGAGCGCCATCATCGTCGCCGGATGATCGTTCGCGGGATCGCCGTGAGCGAGGTTGCCGCAGATGGTCGCCTGGCTGCGCACGAGCGGATCGGCAATCACCTTTGCCGTGTCGCTGAGAATCGGAAGTTTTGTTTTCACAATATCCGACGACTCGAGTTCGTGCTCGCGCGTCAAACAGCCGATGCGCAGATGACCGTCGCTTTCCGAAAGGTAGTCGAGGCCGGGTATGCGATTGATATCGACGATGTGTTCAGGAGAAAGGAGTCTCAACTTCATCATCGGTATGAGACTCTGGCCGCCGGACAGCAGCTTCGCTTCTGGTCCAAGTTTTTGCAGCAGTGCGATCGCTTCGTCGAGTGTGCGGGGAGAGTAATACTCAAAGCTCCGAGGTATCATAGGGGTCACCTCAAAACGTCCACAGATTACAGAGAATTAGCGGACAATAGTTTAATCTGTGTAATCTGTGGACTGCAAAGGAGATTAACGATGGCTTTCAAGATTGAGCAACGCTTCGAGGTGCAGGCGCCGGTTGAGCGCGTTTGGAAATATTTGATCGATCCGAAGCGCGTGGTTGAATGCCTTCCGGGTGCGGAGCTGCTCGAGCAACAGGAC
>DATELP010000096.1:0-35094 GCA_035276425.1 Pyrinomonadaceae bacterium | reverse complement strand
CGTCCTCTTCGCGATCCTGCTGCTCGTTAACAACCGCGAACTGATGGGGACGAAGGTGAATGGACCAATCTACAATGTCGCAGCGTGGCTCACCGCCATCCTCGTGACGATCATCTCGCTGCTATACCTCCTAATGACTTTTTTCCCGGGCCTCGTGCGTTTGTGATAAAAATAGGCGCCGTGTCGCGCCCTCGTTTCACAAACAAGGCCGTCCTCTTCCTTGCCGCCTGCATCGCAGCCCTGCTGGCGATCTACCTGTTCTGGTCCTTCGAGGGCGTTATCAAAGAACTGCTCGAAGGCCGCATGGGCGCCCGTCCGTCACCCTCGGCAGACACGATCATCAGTGCGGTTAAGTTGCTCCTGATCGGTATTGCCGCGTACCTCTTCGTCCGCGCGCTTAACTTTCTCTTCTTCGGGCTCGCGTTTCGTCTCAAACGAATCGACGCGCCGACGCTGATCCGCAACATCTTCACGATCGTCGCGTTCACGATCCTTTTCTTAATCGCTTTCACGTTTCTCTTTCCCGATGTAAATCTCGGCGCGCTGTTCACAACCTCCGCGATTTTCGGCGTGATTCTCGGTCTCGCGCTTCAGGACACACTGGGCAACTTCTTCGCCGGCATCTCGCTGCAAGCCGATCGGCCGTTTCAGGTCGGCGATGTGATCGTGGTCGGCGCGGAACGTCACACCGGCGTGGTCGAGGAGATCAGTTGGCGAGCAATCAAGATTCGCACGTTCGCAAACCACGTCGTGCTGATCGCCAACAGCAACGCCGCGCGCGAGCCGATTGAAGTTTGCCCGCGCGATAACCTGAACGCACGGCTTGTCTTCTTTAATACCCTTTATTCTGACTCGCCCGCGAAAACCATCCACGTGGTGCGCGAAGCCGTTCGGGAAGCTGAAAACGTCTCGACAAAAGTCACGCCGATCGTCCGAATCAAGAACCTCGGGGACAACGGCGTCGATTACGAAGTGAAGTACTGGCTCGAAGACTACGCCAAGTACAACGACACTGACGCGCTCGTGCGACAGCGAATCTGGTACGCGTTTCGTCGGGCGAACTTGAACTTCGCCTACCCGACGCGAACGCTCTTCGTCGAACGCCACAGTCACCTGATACCGCGCGACGGAGGAGCGATTGCCGAGCGGCTCTCGGCGGTAGACATCTTCGCGCCGCTGTCGGTTGAGGAAACCGGAATGCTGGCGCAGGCGGCGGTTCGGCACGTCTTCGCGCCCGGCGAAATGGTGATCCGGGCGGGTGATCCGGGGTCGTCGATGTTCGTGGTTCATAACGGCCGCGTCCGGGTTCAGGTCAATGAAAACGGACGTCCGCGCACGGTTGCCACCCTCAACGAAGGCGACTTCTTCGGTGAGATGGCCCTATTTACAGGCGAGCCACGCACGGCGAATGTGGTCGCGCTCGAAGAAACTGAAGTCCTCGAAATCGGGCACGCGGCGATGAAGCGCGTGTTCGACACGAATCCCGACCTCGTCGAATCCTTAAGTTTTATCATCGCCGAGCGCCGCCAGGGGCTGGAGTCCCATGCCGACGCGGCCGCCCCCGCAAGCGACGCTTCCGCGGGTCTTCTCTCCGCAATCAAGCGCTTTTTTGGCCTTTCCCAGTAAAGTTGCGTTCTGAGTTCAGCCTTTAAACTGCTATTCGAGGACAAGCTAAAGCTTGAATTCAGAACCTCAGCAAGACTTGACAGACCTACACTCAACCTTTATTATGCCGTCACGCTCAGCAGGTAAGAACCAACCGTTAGCTTGAGCCAAACATACAAGGAATATCTAAGGAGGAGTTGCAGCAATGGCTATTGTTCGTTACGACCCGTTTCGTGACCTGCGTACGTTGCAGGAAGAAGTAAACCGCCTGTTCTCGACCAATCTGACCCGTGCGTTCGGCGATGAAGGCATCGGCCGTGGCGCGTGGGCTCCCAGCGTCGACATCTATGAAAACAAGGACCAGATCGTGCTCGAGGCCGAACTGCCGGGCATGAAGCAGGAAGAATTTGACCTGTCGATCGAGAACAACGTGATCACGTTGCGTGGCGAGCGAAAGTTTGAGAAGACGGATGAGACCGATAACTACCACCGAGTCGAGCGCTCGTATGGTTCGTTCACCCGGTCTTTCACTTTGCCGCAAACAGTCTCCGCTGAAGGCGCGACTGCCGAGTACAGCAATGGCGTACTGCGTGTGACGCTGCCGAAGCGTGAGGAGACCAAAGCGCGCCGGATCGAAGTGAAGGGCATGGACACCGGCTCTCCGAAAACGATCGAAACCACAGGCAAGAGCAAGGAAGCATCGTCAGGAAGGTAATAATTTGCGCACATCCGGAATAGGACTTATAGGTCTTATGGACCTATAGGTCCTATAGCCGCAATTTAGTGGGTTTCACCATGCGTTTAGACAAATTCACGCTGCGAGGACAGGAAGCAATCCAGTCAGCCATCGAGTTGGCTGAAAGAAATCAACACCAACAGGTCGAACCCGAGCACCTGCTGATCGCAATGCTCGAACAGCCTGAAGGCATCGTTCGACCAGTGCTCGGAAAACTCGGCGCTAACGTCGCGGTCATTCTTAACGACACGCAGGCGGCGGTGGCACGTTTTCCGCGCGTGCAAGGCGGGCAACAGTATTTCAGTCCGCGACTGACTCAGATCTTTACCGCCGCTCAGCAGCGCGCGGACAAGATGCAGGACGAGTTTATTTCGACCGAGCATCTGCTGCTGGCGATCGTCGATGAAAAAGATGGCGACGCAGGAAAGATCCTGCGACAACACGGCGTCAACAAAGAAGACCTGTTCAAAGTGATCGAACAGATGCGCGGCGGCACACGCATCACGGATCAGAACGCCGAGCAGAACTATCAGGCGCTTTCCAAATACGCGCGCGATCTAACTGAGGCGGCGCGCAAAGGAAAACTCGATCCCGTCATCGGCCGCGACGACGAAATCCGCCGCACGATTCAGGTGCTTTCGCGGCGCACCAAAAACAATCCGGTGTTAATTGGCGAACCCGGCGTCGGTAAAACCGCGATCGTCGAAGGTCTAGCGCAACGAATCGTTTCGGGCGACGTGCCCGAAACGCTGCGCAACAAACGTCTTGTCGCGCTCGATCTCGGCTCGATGCTCGCGGGCGCGAAGTACCGCGGCGAGTTTGAAGATCGTCTCAAAGCAGTTTTGAAAGAGATCGAAAACGCGCAGGGCCAGATCATTCTCTTTATCGACGAGTTGCACACACTCGTCGGCGCGGGCGCGGCTGAAGGCGCGATCGACGCGTCGAACATGCTGAAGCCGGCGCTGGCTCGTGGTGAGCTTCGCTGCGTCGGCGCGACTACGCTCAACGAATACAAGAAACACATCGAAAAAGACGCGGCTCTCGAACGACGTTTCCAGGTCGTCTACGTGGGCGAGCCAACAGTTGAAGACACGATCGCGATTCTGCGCGGCTTGAAGGAACGTTACGAAGTGCATCACGGCGTGCGGATCAAAGACTCCGCGATCGTCGCCGCCGCAACGCTTTCGAATCGTTACATCACGGATCGTTTCCTGCCCGACAAAGCAATCGACTTGATCGACGAAGCCGCGTCGCGCCTGAGAATCGAGATCGATTCGCTGCCGCAGGAGATCGATCAACTCGAACGCGAGACCGTTCAACTCGAGATCGAACGGCAGGCGCTGCAACGCGAAGACGACGAGAAGTCGAAAGCGCGTTTGCGCGAGATCGAACAGCGCATCGCGGACCTGAAGGAAAAATCTTCGGGCATGAAAGCGAAGTGGCAATCAGAAAAAGAAGCCATCGAGCACATGCGCACCGCGAAAGCGGAACTCGAACAGCTCAGGCTGCAACTCGACAAGGCACGCAACGCCGGCGATCTCGCACGTGCGTCGGAAATTCAGTACGGCAAGATTCCGGAGCTGGAGCAACGTCTCAAAGTCGAGCAGGAAAAGCTCGCGCGTTTTCAGGAAGACGGCGTGATGCTGAAAGAAGAAGTCGACGAAGAGGACGTCGCGGGAATCGTCGCGAAGTGGACCGGGATTCCGGTTTCGCGAATGCTCGAAGGCGAGATGCAGAAGCTGATCACGATGGAAGAACGTTTGGGTCATCGTGTGATCGGCCAGGAAGAAGCGCTGACTGCCGTGGCAAACGCCGTGAGACGCGCACGCGCGGGATTGCAGGATCCGAATCGACCGATCGGTTCGTTCATCTTTCTTGGTCCAACCGGCGTTGGTAAAACCGAAACGGCCCGCGCGCTGGCGGAGTTTTTATTCGACGACGAGCGCGCGATGATCCGGCTCGACATGTCGGAGTACATGGAGAAGCACGCGGTCGCGCGAATGATTGGCGCGCCGCCGGGATATGTTGGTTATGACGAAGGCGGCCAGCTTACGGAAGCAGTTCGCCGCCGTCCGTATTCCGTCGTGCTGTTCGATGAGATTGAAAAAGCGCACCCCGACGTTTTCAACGTCTTGTTACAGATTCTCGACGACGGTCGTTTGACCGATTCGAAAGGACGCACCGTTGATTTCAAGAACACTGTTTTGATCATGACGTCGAACCTTGGTTCGCGTGAGATCCAGGCGGTGCAGGACGACGAGAAGCAGGTGCGTGAAGCAGTGTTGCAGGAACTGCGCGGTCACTTCAAGCCGGAGTTCCTGAACCGAATTGACGATATCGTGATCTTCCATCAGCTCTCGCAAGCACAGATCGGCAAGATCATCGACGTCCAACTGGAACGGCTGCGCGCGATGCTCGCGGAGCGAAACGTGATTCTGGAGCTCGACGATTCCGCGAAGGAGTTGTTGATGCGCGAAGGTTACGATCCGGCTTACGGCGCGCGTCCGTTGAAGCGTGCGATTCAGTCGTACATTCAAAACCCGCTCGCGGTGAAACTGCTGCAAGGCGAGATCGTGCCGGGACAAACCGTGAGAGTGTCAGCGAAGGGCGACCAGTTGGAGTTCAACACTAAGCAGGCATTCGCGACAGCGTAAACTTGGAGAAGGGAAACATGTCACAACAGTGGAATCCGTTGCAGGATTTGATGGTATTGCAGGACCGGATGAATCGGCTTTTCGAGGACGCGACGCAGCGGCGCGGTCAGTCAAACAGTGAAGACGAACTCGAGCGTGCTGATTGGACACCCGCGGCAGATATTTACGAAACTGAAACCGGCTTTATGATTGCTCTCGATCTTCCCGGCATCAAGCGCGATGCGCTCGAGATCGACATCGACGACAATCGTTTGGTCGTCAAAGGCGTTCGCGTAGTTGACGACACGAGAACACGCCGCAGTGAAAGACCGCGCGGAAAGTTCCTGCGCACTTTTGCGGTGCCGGCGTCGATCGATCAGGCGAAGATCGGGGCCGAGTACAAGGACGGTGTGTTGCAGATTCGTCTGCCCAAGCGGACCGAACAGAAAGCGCAAAAAATTGAAGTTAAGATATCATGACCGATACAGGACCAAGGGGGACGTAAAACGCATGGGTGACGAAGGACACGACGAACTGCGCGTTACCGATCGCCGTCGCATCTACCTGGACCAGGATGGGACGGAACAAGTGAACGCAGAAGTTGAAACACCGAATCTGAAACCCGCTTACGTGGAGGAGCTCGAAGCCCGCACACGAGCAGCGGAAAGGCAGGTGCAGGAGGTCCAGTCGCGGTTCGATCAGTTGCGGCAGCAATTGCAACGCGAGACTGACGAAACGCGCATGCGGTTGAATCGTTCGGCTGATGAACGCGCCGAAGCGGGCAAGGCGAGATTTATCGAATCGTTGTTGCCAGTGATGGACGATCTCGATCGCGCGCTCGACGCAGCGGTTAAAGAAGGTTCGAGCGAGGCGCTTTTGCAAGGTATTCGGAGCATCGCGAATAGTTTTCAGAGTGCATTGACGAGCGCGGGTGTCGAGCCGATCGTCTCGATTGGCGAACCGTTCAATCCGGAGCTGCACGAGGCGGTTGACACTGAGGAAACCGATCCGGAGATGGATGGAATCGTGGTTGACGAATACAGCCGAGGCTATCGTATCGGCGATCGACTGCTGCGCCCCGCAAGGGTAAAGGTTGGTCGAAATCAATTCACAGATTCCAGAACTAGAAAAGAATCTGCGTAATCTGTGGATGGTCTTAGTAAAGGAGAGAGAAAAGAGTGCCGGCAAAAGACGTGAAGTTTAGAGAAGAAGCGCGCAACGCGATGCTTCAGGGTGTCGATACGCTCGCGAATGCGGTGCGCGTGACGTTAGGTCCAAAAGGACGCAATGTGGTGTTGGGAAAGAAATTTGGACCACCTTTAATCACCAAAGACGGCGTGACCGTCGCCAAAGAGATCGAGTTAAAAGACAAGTATCAAAACATGGGCGCGCAGATGGTGCGCGAAGTCGCAGTAAAAACCAACGACAAAGCCGGTGACGGCACGACCACCGCGACGATTCTCGCCCAGGCAATCTTTCGCGAAGGCGTAAAGAACGTGACTGCCGGCGCGAATCCGATGGCGTTGCAGCGCGGCATTCAACTCGCGACCGATCAAGTTGTTGCCGAGCTCGAACGCATGTCGAAGAAAGTCAAAGGCAAGGAAGAGCTGACTAACGTCGCCACTGTTTCCGCCAACAACGATCGTCACATCGGCGAGCTGATTTCCGAAGCGATGGAACGCGTCGGCAAAGACGGCGTTGTGACGGTCGAGGAGGCGAAGACGCTGCAAACCGAACTCGACATCGTCGAGGGAATGCAGTTTGACCGCGGCTATTTGTCGCCGTACTTCGTCACCAATCCCGATCGCATGGAAGCGGTTCTCGACGAGCCATACATCCTGCTTTACGAAAAGAAGATCGCCGCGATGCGCGAGTTGATTCCAGTGCTCGAACAAACTGCCGGCGCCGGACGTGCCTTGCTGATCATTGCTGAAGACATCGAAGGCGACGCGCTCGCAACGCTGATCGTCAATAAACTTCGCGGCACGATCAAAGTGTGCGCGGTGAAAGCGCCCGCGTTCGGAGATCGCCGCAAAGCGATTCTCGAAGATCTTGCGATACTGACCGGCGGCAAAGTGATCACCGAAGATCTCGGGATCAAACTCGAGAACGTCACGCTCGCCGATCTCGGTACAGCGAAACGCGTCATCGTCGATAAAGAAGCGACAACTGTCGTCGAAGGCGGTGGCGATCAAAGAGCGATACAAGGCCGCGTGGCCACGATTCGCAGACAAATCGAAGAATCCACTTCCGATTACGATAAGGAAAAACTACAAGAACGTCTGGCAAAACTCGCCGGCGGTGTTGCTGTAGTTCGTGTCGGTGCGCCAACTGAAACCGCGATGAAAGAGATCAAGATGCGTGTTGAAGACGCACTCAACGCCACGAAGGCCGCGGCGCAGGAAGGCATCGTCGTCGGTGGTGGTGTCGCACTCTTACGCGCGTCGAAAGTGCTCGACAATCACGACGGAGACGATCCAGATGTTCGCACCGGTGTGAAGATCGTTCGCCGCGCGTTGCAGGAGCCAGTGCGGCGAATCGCCGAGAACGCCGGCATTGATGGCGCGATCGTCGTTGGTCAAGTGGAACAGTTGAAAGGAACTAAAGGTCTTAACGCGGTCACCGGTCAAATTGAAGATCTGGTTGCCGCGGGAATTATCGATCCGACAAAAGTGGTACGAACCGCACTGCAAAACGCATCGTCGATTGCTGGTTTGTTGTTGACGACGGACGCGGCCGTCACCGAATTGCCGGAGCCGAAGAAGTCTGGATCGCCAGCGCCTGGTGGTGACGATTACGATTACTAAGCAATCCACAGATTACGCAGATTAAAATTCTCTGTGTAATCTGTGGATGGTTCTCACTGAGCCCTGCGCACGGCAAGAGATTTGCAGGAAAAGTGCCGCCGCAGTTAGTTATTGCATCGAAACGCAACGGCGTCTATGCTGGCGACATCCAACACCCGCTTGGATGGTTACGAGTTGTTTGAAAGTTGAGAGCTACTGTCGCAAACAAAAACCCCGGCAATTTCGGACCTGATTGGGCGCGACGGTCGTAAAAAGAATTATGGTTGACTTAGGTTCATACAAAGATAAGTTTGGCGACAGCGGACAGCGCATTTTGGAACACGCGCTGAACGAGTCGCGCCGTCGCGACCAAAACTTTGTTTCGGTCGAACACATCCTTCAAGCCCTGACAGTCGAAGAGCCTGACATGTTCAACTCTGCCATGCGCGAGCTGTCGCTGGATCCGGTGGTTGTAAAAATGGCCATCGAGAAAAGGCTCGGCACCAGCAGGCAGCAGCACGTTGGCAAAGGTTTTCGTATCGGGCCTGACACTACCGACCTTTTCAAACGCGCAATGGAGCGCGCGCGAAGCCAGGGCCGCAAAACAATTGAAGCAACTGATATTTTTGAAGCACTGAGTAATGAAGACAGTCTATTTGTGGAAGTACTACGAACCATGGGGGCAAATCCGGAAGCAGTGCAGGAGAACGTCCGCGCACAAATTCAAAAACGCGAGCAGGAAGAAGAACTCAACCGCAAGAAGTTTGAACTTCCACCTTATTTAAAACACTTTGGCGTGTCGCTTAACCGCCTCGCCCGCGCAGATAAGATTCCACCAACAATCGGAAGAGAAAAAGAGATCCAGCAGATCATCGAGATCCTGTGCCATCGCGAGCGTGCAAACTCGCCGATGCTCGTCGGCGAACCCGGCGTTGGCAAGACAGCGGTGATTGAAGGTCTCGCACGTTTGATCGAACTGGAACCGGAGAAGGTTCCGGCACGGTTGCGTGGTTCACACGTCGTGCAGTTGCAGATGGGCGGCATCGTTGCCGGCACCATGCTGCGCGGTATGTTTGAAGAGCGCATCAAGGGCATCATCGACGAAGTCAAAGAACGCGATAACCTGATCCTCTTCATCGACGAAGCACACACGATCATCGGCGCAGGCGCGGCCCTCGGCACGTCGTCTGACGCGGCAAACATGTTCAAGTCGGCGTTGGCCCGTGGTGAAATGCGCATCATCGGCGCGACGACGCTTTCGGAATACAAAGAATACATCGCGGAAGATGAAGCACTCGCACGCCGCTTTCGTCTGGTGAAGGTTGTTGAGCCTTCGATCAACGAAACACGCGAGATCCTGCTTGGTCTGCGTCCGCGTTTGGAGAAGAACTACTCCGTCAAAATCTCCGACGACGCTATCAACACAGCGCTGGAGATGGCGCCGAAATACATCCGCAATCTGCATCTGCCTGACAAGGCGATCGGTTGGCTCGACACCGCGGCGGTGAAAGTTGAAATCAACGAACCGCAGACGATGGTCGTTCAACCCGAACACATCATCGACGTCATTTCGCAGGAGTCGCGTATTCCGCGCGACATGATCTACCGCGACACGACCGATCGATTTGCGATGACGGAAGCGATGCTTGGTCACCGTGTGATCGGTCAGAAGGCAGCGATCCAGTCAGTCGCCCAACGTCTGCGGTTGAACAAAGGTCCGCTGAAGGAGTCGCACTACAAACCCGACGGTGTGTTGCTGTTTCTTGGTCCAACCGGTGTTGGTAAGACTGAGTTGGCGAAGGCGGTCGCCGAGTTTATGTTTGGCGACGAAGAGAAAATGGTCCGTATCGACATGTCGGAGTACAGCGATGGCACGGTGAGTGTCGAGAAGCTGATTGGCATGCCGCGCGGCATCGTTGGTTCGGAGCGCGGCGGTATTCTGACCGAGCAACTGCGTGAGAATCCGTACACGGTGTTGCTGCTCGACGAAGTCGAGAAAGCGTCGCCTTATCTGATGAACCTGTTCCTGCAGGCATTCGACGAGGGCTGGCTGACCGATGGACGCGGCAAGAAGGTTTATTTGTCTGACGCGATCATCATCATGACTTCAAACCTCGGTTCCGAAAGCTTCAAGCGGTTTGAAAAGCCGTTGGGCTTTGGCACGAAGACAGCGTCGGACTTCCGCGCGGTCAAGAACGAAGTGATGAAGGCTGCGGAGCAACGCTTCTCGCCGGAGTTTCGCAATCGTATTGATGAGATCGTGGTGTTCTCGCCGTTGACGATGGATGAGGTGCGCCAGATTGCGCGGTTGTATCTCGACAAGGTTCGCCGCCAGATGGAACGCCAGGGCAAGAGCGTTGAAATCACCGACGCTGCGGTCAACAAGCTGACCGAAGCCGGCTACAACACAGCTTACGGCGCGCGCTTCCTGAAGCGTCACATCGACGAGAAGGTGAAACTGCCGATTACCGGAATGTGGAAGTTGTCGTCGCGCTTCAGCGTTGACGTTGAAGATGGCGAAGTCATTGTGAAGCCGGCCGGAGGCAGCAATCCGGGTTTGAATTAATGGACAGGATTACAGGACTCGCACGATTGGTGAAAACACTTCATCTTGTGAATCTTGTAATCCTGTCAGTGTTTTTGCTTGTCAATGTTCCTGCCTCGAAGGCTCAAACTGTTGACGAAAAGTCGCAGGCAATAATCAACAAAGCGATCGAGGTCGTTGGCGGACAAAACTACCTGAACGTTCAGAATGTTGTCGGCAGAGGCTTCTATTCTGAGTTCAAAGAGAACGTGCCGCAAGTCCCGTTGAAGTTTGTCGACTACCTCGTGTATCCGAATCGCGAACGCACCGAGTTCACGCAGTCGGGCATAAGGACGATTCAAACAAACGATGGCGACACGGGTTGGATGTTCGACGGTGGGCCGAAAAAGATCTCGGATCAAAGTGCGGCGCAGATTGAAGAGTTCAAACGCACGATGCGCACGACTGTCGAGAATCTCTTGAAGGGCTGGTGGCGCAACGAAGGTGGAAAGGTGACTTACGTTGGCCGCCGCGAGGCCGGACTCGCCAAACGCAACGAGGCTGTGCGGCTTACTTATCCGAACGGTTTCTGGATCGAGTATGAGTTTGGCGCGCGGGATTTTTTACCGGCCAAGGTTATCTACAAGAAAAGCCGGAAAGATCTCGACAGCGGCGATATGGTTGAGACGACGGAAGAAGACGTGCTGCTGAAGTTCATCACCGAGGCAGGTGTCACCGCGCCGTGGGTGGTCGATCACTTCGTCAACGGCAAACAGGCCTCACGAATCAACTACGAGCAGGTTCAATATAATCAACGCATTCCCGATTCGCTCTTCGCAAAACCCGCTGACGTTAAGAGCATCAAGTAAGCCACAAAGAAGCACAAGAAACTGTTTTGTGCTTTTTTGTGGCTCACATAGCTAAACCACCATCAACTTGAATGACCTGACCGGTGATGTAGCGTGCGTCGTCCGAAAGTAGAAATGCCGCGATGCGCGCGACTTCATCCGCTTCAGCAAAGCGTCCCAACGGAATCTGCTCGATGATCTTCGCCTGATAACTCTCGTCGAGTTTCCCGGCCATGTCGGTCGCGACCATTCCGAGCGCCAACGCATTCACCGTCACTTTGCGGCTCGCGACTTCTTTCGCCAACGCCTTCGTCAACCCGACCATTCCCGCCTTCGAAGCCGAATAGTTTGACTGGCCCGCCATCCCGACTTCACCACTGATCGACGAGATGTTGAGAATCGATCCACCCGTCTCCTGCCGCAGCATCACACGCAACGCGGCTTTCGCAAAATTCCACGCGCCCTTGAGGTTCGTGTCGATCACCTGATCCCAGTCGTCTTCTTTCATGCGCAGGATCAGGTTGTCGCGCGTGATGCCGGCGTTGTTGATGAGGAAGTCGATGCGGCCGAAGGCGTCTTTCACCTGTTTGACCATCTCGGCCGCGGCTTCCGTGTTGCCGACGTTGCACTGAAACGCGAGCGCGCGTACGCCGAAAGCCTCGAGCTCGGACTTCAGAGTTTCCGCTGATTCCACACTCTGCGCGTAGTTGAACGCGATGTCGGCGCCGCGTTGGGCAAGCTCGGTGGCGATGGCGCGTCCGATGCCGCGCGTGCCGCCGGTGACGATCGCTGATTTACCGGCAAATGGCTTTTGATCGGGCAAGTTTGTTGACCTTTCTGCTGACCTATTTTGACACTACCTTCTGGACAATTATTCGTGTGTCACACTGCTGCTTGTTTCTTCTGTTAGGGCGGTCTCTAATAACACAAGTCAGCGAGCGAGACCAAACGGGGAATGCCGGAGCGACAATCACTTCTAAGTTATCTCGACGATTACGAACGACGCGGGCGTGAGACTGTGTTCGTGCATCATCGCGGCCTGCGCACCGTGCGCTGGACTTACGCGCGGCTCGTTGAAGAGGCACACGCGTTTGCTCGTGAGTTGCAAACACGCGGCATTGGTTCCGGTGACCGCGTGCTCTTAACTGGCGAGAACAGCCCCGAGTGGGCCGCGGCGTTTTGGGGTTGTTGTTTAGTTGGCGCTGTCGTTGTACCACTCGACAAAAACAGCACCCACGAGTTCATCGATTCAGTTGCCAAACAGACTCAAGCAAGATTTATCGTTGATCCTCTCCTTAATGACATCTCACCGTTGCGGGACATTTCCCTCCCAAAAGATCTTACCCAAGAAGCCATCGTCGAAATCATCTACACCTCCGGCACAACGTCCGATCCAAAAGGCGTCGTGCTCACACACCAAAACTTGCTCGCGAACCTCGCGCCGCTCGAACGCGAGATCCGCAAGTACCTGAAGTGGGAACGATTCTTTCACCCGATTCGCTTTCTCAACCTCGTACCAATGAGTCACGTCTTCGGCCAATTCATGGGGCTGTTCGTTCCGCAGCTAATGGGTGGCGAAGTGCATTTTCAGGAATTACTAAACCCCGCCGAGATCGTTCGCACCACGCGCAGGAATCGCATCTCGATCATCGTCGCAGTGCCGCGCGTGCTTGACGGATTGCGCGAGTGGGTTGAACGCGACTTCGAATCCAAAAGCTCACAAGACTTGGACCAACAACTCGCTGCCATGGAGAGCCACGGCTTGCTGCGGCGTTGGTGGACCTTTCGCAAAGTTCATCGCCAGTTCGGTTGGAAGTTCTGGGCGTTTGTCTCCGGCGGCGCAACACTCAGCGAACGCACTGAAGATTTTTGGCAAGGGCTCGGTTTCGCAGTGTCGCAAGGCTACGGCATGACCGAGACCGCTGCGCTGATCTCGGTGAATCATCCGTTCAAACGGAGCCGCGGCTCGATCGGACGCTTGATGCCGGGTTATGAGGTGAAGCTCGACGAGTCGGGCGAGATCATGGTGCGCGGTGCGAGTGTCTCGCCGGGGTATTGGACCAGCGAAGGACGCGTGACCTCGCGCAACGGCGCGTGGCTGCGCACGGGCGACGTCGGCCAACTCGACGCGAACGGAAATCTCTTCTTCAAAGGCCGGCAGAAAGACGTGATCGTCGGCGCTGCCGGATTGAACATCTATCCCGAAGATCTCGAAGCCGCGCTCGATCGCCAACCCGAGATCCGCGCGAGTTGCGTCGTCGCAATCGAAGGCGCCCACGGCACTGTCCCCTTCGCCGCGATCATCCCACACGACTCTCACGCTGACATCACCGCAGCCATCAAACGCGCAAACGAACAGCTCGCCGAATACCAACAAGTACGCCAGTGGTCCATCTGGCCCAATCCCGACTTCCCGCGCACGGCCACTCACAAGATTCTGAAGCGCGAAGTCGCAAGCGGTCTAAAATCTTCTTCTCCAAATCCGTCAGATGTTTTTTCCGCTGCGAGTCCCGCAACGCGCCTCGCCGACCTACAACTCGACTCACTCGGACGCGTCGAACTCCTAAGCACACTCGAAGATCGTTACCAAATCTCACTCGACGAAGCCGCATTCACCGCCGCAACAACTATCGGCGACGTGCAAAAGCTCGTCCGTGGTGAGATCCACGATCAGAACGTCACGCCCTATCCATATCCAACCTGGACGCAATGGCGCATCGTGAAATTGATTCGGTTCGTGCTCTTCTACACGATCATCCTGCCCATCACTCACGTAATGAGCCGCATGTCCGTCACCGGTCGTGAAAACCTCAACCAACTCACCGGTCCCGCACTCTTCATCGCCAATCACGTTTCACTAGCCGATCACGCGCTCATCCTCGCGGGTCTTCCTTTTCGCTTGCGCCACCGACTCGCCGTCGCAATGGAAGGCGAACTCCTTCGCAACTGGATCCACCCACCAACAGGAACAACTCTGCTTTTGCGCCTGCGTTGGCTCGCGCAATACTTCCTCGTCAACCTGTTCTTCCACGTTTTTCCGCTCCCGAAGAAGAGCGGCTTTCGCCGCAGCTTCGCCTACGCGGGCGAGTGCATCGATCGCGGCATTTCAGTCCTTGTCTTTCCCGAAGGCACGCGCGCGCCGCGCGGCCAAATGCACATGGGCCACTTCAAACCCGGCATCGGCCTCCTGGCCCAATCGCTCAACGTCCCCATCGTCCCCATCCACCTCGAAGGTTTATACGAACTAAAACGCCGCAAACAATACTTCGCCGACCCCGGCATGGTCCGCGTGATTTTCGGCAACCCCATAACCTTCCCCACCGGCACACCACCCACAGAGATCGCCCAAGATCTCGAACACCTCCTCTCATAAACAGTCAATCTTGTTAATTCTGTAATCCTGTCAAAATCAGGTACACTCACGCACCTATGCTCGATCTGAACTACGTGCGTGAAAACATTGATAACGTCCGCGAAGCGCTACGCGCGCGGCGCGCGGACACCACACCGCTCGACGACTTCGCCAAAGCCGACGAAGAGCGCCGCCGCGTGATCGCTGAATCCGATCAACTCAACGCTCAACGAAACGCCGCGAGCCGTGAAATCGGCGGGCTAATGAAGGAAGGCAAAAAGGAAGAAGCCGAAACGCGTCGAAACGAAGTCGGAAAGTTAAAAGAAAGAATCGCCGAGTTGGACCAACTGCGCTCGCAAACCGAGGCGCGGATGAGCGATCTGCTGTCATCCCTGCCAAACATTCCGCACGAAAGCGTTCCGCGCGGCGAAAGCGAAGCCGACAACGTCGAAGTCCGCCGCTGGGGTACGCCGCCGACGTTCAGCTTCGAACCAAAAGATCACGTCGATCTCGGCACCGCACTCGGCATTCTCGATCTCGAACGCGCCGCAAAAATCTCAGCCGCGCGCTTCGCAATTCTGAACGGCGCCGGCGCACGTCTCGAACGCGCCCTGGTCAACTTCATGCTCGACGTGCAAACACGCGAACACGGCTACTCGGAAACACTGCCGCCGTTCATCGTGAATCGCGCTTCACTCTTCGGCACCGGACAGCTACCGAAGTTTGAAACAGATCTCTTCAAACTCCAGGACGATCGCGAACTCTACCTGATCCCTACAGCGGAAGTTCCGGTCACGAACTATCATCGCGAAGAGATTCTCGACGCCGCTCAACTCCCGCTGCGCTGGGCCGCTTACACGCCGTGCTTCCGTTCCGAAGCCGGCAGCTACGGACGCGACACACGCGGCGTGATCCGCCAGCACCAGTTCGAAAAAGTCGAACTCGTCAAATACTCTTTGCCGGAAAATTCTTACGAGGAACTGGAAGCTCTCACCAGAGACGCCGAAACGATCCTGCAAAAACTCGGCCTGCACTACCGCGTGGTCACACTTTCAACCGCCGATATCGGTTTCGGCTCGGCAAAGACCTACGACATCGAAGTGTGGCTACCGTCGCAGAACGCGTTTCGCGAGATCTCTTCCTGCTCAAACTACGAAGCGTTTCAGGCGCGGCGCGCGCAGATCCGCTTCCGCCGCGCAGGCGGCGCCAAACCGGAGTTTGTTCATACGCTGAACGGCTCCGGCCTGGCGATCGGACGTACGTGGATTGCTGTGCTGGAGAATTATCAGCAGGAAGACGGATCGATAATCATCCCCGAAGCTTTACAACCGTACATGGATCTCGACCGGATTACTTAACCCGAAGATCAAACGGCATCACAAGCATCGTGTCGCCGTTCTTCATCCGGTCCATCAGCGCCATGAAACGCAGCGCACGACGCGCGTCTTCCGGTAACGACGCATAGACCATCCGCTGTTGCTCGACCTTCGTATTGGAATTCTCGCCGCCGCCGCTGAGCAACTGCTGCAGGAACGTCGTCGGATACGGCATGATCACACGCTCGACACCTTTGTTCGCGGGAATCTTCGCGAGTTCCTTCGCTACTTCGATCGCGCGATCGAGTCCGCCAAAGTCGTCGACCAGACCGCGATCCTTCGCCTGCCCGCCGGTCCAAACGCGGCCCTGCGCAATCGAGTCGATGTATTGCGGATCCTTCTTGCGTCCCTTCGCGACCTTTGGCACAAAGTCGTTGTAGTAGGTCATCTTGATCCACTCTTCAAACTTCGCGCGCTCGTCGTCGGAAAACTTTTCCGTCTCGCGAAACATTCCCGCATTTTTACCACGCAGCACGTACTCGTTTGAGATTCCGAGCCAGTCGTAAAAACCTCGCATGACCGGCTTGCCCGCGACGACGCCGATCGATCCGGTAATCGTCGAAGGCTGCGCGATGATCTTCGCCGCACTCGCGGAGATGTAATAACCACCCGACGCCGCCACGTCACCCATCGAAACCACCACCGGCTTCTTCTGATTCGCTTCCTCGACTGCGTGCCAAATGATGTCCGACGCCAAACCTGAACCGCCGGGACTATCGACGCGCAACACGATCGCCTTGATCGTTTTGTCAGCCGCCGCATCAGTCAACGCCTTCGCCAACGTATCCGATCCGATCGACTGATCGCCCGACGGACTGTTTTGCGAACTGCCGGAACCGATATCGCCAGTCGCATAAATCACGGCGACCCGTTCGCCCTGGTTCAGTCCCAGCGACTCCGGCGAGACTTCGCGATAATCAACACCACGCACCGGCGCAAACGTATCTGTGTCTTTGTAACCGAGCTGTTGCTTGATCTGGTTCTCGAGTTGGTCGTGGTACATCGCGTCGTCGATCAGCCCGGCGGCTTTAGCCTGCGTCGCGTTGTACGGCGCGTTGTCGATCAGCGCACGTATTTCATCGGGAGTCTTTTTACGCGCCTGCGCGATCGTGTTGATGTAGCGGTTGTAAAGATCGTCGAGCATCGAATTGATGTACTCGCGATGTGCGTCGGTCATTTCTTTCTGCGTGAACATGTCGCCGACGCTCTTGTATTTTCCGATCTGATAGATGTCGGGATAGACGCCGAGTTTGTCGAGCGAGCCGCGGAAGAACATCACGTCGGCGGCGAGTCCGTTGATGAACAGTTCACCCGGCGGTGGCACGATAATCTTGTCGCACGCAGTCGCGATGTAATACTCCTTGTTCATGCCAAACTCGATGAAGCCGTAAACCTGTTTGCCCGACGAGCGAAAGTCAGTGATCGCGTCGCGAATCTCTTCGGCCTTGCCCCAGCCCACGCCGGACATGTCGATGTCGAGCAGGATCACTTTGATGCGATTGTCGACTTTGGCTTTCTTGAACTGCATGACGAGTCCGGTCAGCGACTGATCTGGACCACCAAAGAATTTCTTGAACGGATCGTCAGGCGTGTAATCGGGCAGCGTCCCGGTGACGCGCAGCGCGAGTACGCTGTTGTTGCGAATGGTCGGTTCGCCTTTGCGGAACGCGATCCAAAGTACGGCAATGCCCAGGATGCAAACTAGAAGCAGCACACCCAGAATTCCGACGATAATCAAAGCTGTCTTGCGTGTTCCTGACGTTGCCATACGATTGTGTCCTTTGGTGATAGTGATTAGTGACGTGTGTACGCATTCAGCGCACAAAAGGTTTAGTTGCGAACTATCCAGCCGCCGCCCACGACCTCGTCTCCGCGATAGAAAACGGTCGCCTGACCAGGCGTGATGGCGCGTTGTGGTTCGTCGAAAACGATGCGTGCGCGCTGATCAGGTAGAGGAGTTATCGTCGCCGGGGCGGCGGTGTGACGATAACGTACGCGAACATCTGCGCGGACCGGCTTGGTTGGATTATCCAAGGAGATCCAGTTAACACCAGCCGCGGTAAACTCGCGTGCTAACAGTTCTTCAGCGGAACCCACGGCAACTCGGTTTTTGCGAGGTTCAATAGAAACGACGTAGAGCGGTTTTTCATCGGCGATCCCAATGCCCCGCCGTTGCCCAACCGTGTACCGGTGAATACCTTCATGCTTCCCGATCACTTTTCCAGCCGTATCAACAATCTCGCCGGCGCCGGGCAAACGCTCCGTGGCATTCTCAACTTCGAGATAGCGATCGATGAAACCAGCGTAATCGCCGTCAGGCACGAAGCAGATCTCCTGCGACTCCTTCTTCTCCGCGACGCCGATTAAATTATGCTGCCGCGCCGCGTCGCGCGCTTCCGGCTTCGACATCTCGCCCAACGGAAACAACGCATGCGATAACTGCTCCTGCGTCAGTTCCCAAAGAAAGTACGACTGGTCTTTCTGTTCATTCCGCCCGCGCAGCAAGCGATAACGATTCGTCGACGGGTCAAATTCGACGCGCGCGTAATGTCCGGTCGCGACTTTTTCACAACCCAAACTCACCGCCAACCGATCCAACGACGCAAACTTCAAACGGCTGTTGCACGCCACACACGGAATCGGCGTCTCGCCATTGAGATAACTCGACACAAACGGCTGCACCACGTCGCGCTCGAAGTCGCGTTCGAGATTCAACACGTAAAACGGAAATCCAAGCTCTTCCGCAACGCGCCGCGCGTCGTAAACGTCGTCCAGCGAACAGCAACGAGACGGCAACGGGTCGCCGTTCTCGTCGACATTGATGCCCCGACGCTGATCCCAAAGCTGCATCGTAAAGCCGACGAGTTCGTGACCTTGATCTTTCAGAATTGCCGCGGCTGCGGACGAATCCACGCCGCCACTCATTGCTACTGCTATTTTCACTTCTCTTCTATCGTCCTTATCCGTGTTTGTCTGTGTTTCTAAAGCCACGGATTTTGGCCCCCTCGGGTCCGATGTTAAGATAACCAGCCACTTCAACCAAAATGCCTGAAAGCGCTATTCAAGATTATCGCGTCGCCACTGAGCCTTATTACCTCCCGGTTGGCCGGGAAATCGAGCTTTTCGGGGCCGCCCATTCCGCGCGCCTGCCCGTGATTCTCAAAGGCCCGACCGGCTGCGGTAAAACCCGTTTTGTCGAACACATGG
The DNA here is from genome assembly GCA_035276425.1 of Pyrinomonadaceae bacterium. GTDB lineage: Bacteria > Acidobacteriota > Blastocatellia > Pyrinomonadales > Pyrinomonadaceae > PSRF01. The sequence goes on along the minus strand of DATELP010000096.1, from coordinate 16,027 downwards.
CGTGGCGTCTCGAACGCCCGCTGATCACCGTCGCCTGTCACGAAGACCTGTCGTCCACCGATCTGGTCGGACGTTTCCTGCTCGAAGGCGAGGAGACGATCTGGCACGATGGTCCACTCACTTCCGCGGTTCGCAACGGCGCGATTTGTTATCTCGACGAAGTTGTCGAAGCGCGCAAGGACACGGTCGTGATCATTCACCCGTTGACCGATCACCGGCGGCGTTTGCCGATTGAAAAACTCGGCACGATCGTCGAGGCGCCCGAAGATTTCATGCTCGTTGTTTCCTACAATCCGGGCTATCAGTCGATACTCAAAGACCTGAAACAATCGACGCGGCAACGCTTCGTGGCGATCGAGTTTGATTATCCGCCGCCGGAGATGGAAGCAGAGATCGTCGCACGTGAAGGCGGCGTTGACGAAGGCACTGCGCGCGATCTGGTGTTGATTGGTCAGAAGGTGCGCAACCTGCGCGGGCACGGTTTGGAAGAAGGAGTTTCGACGCGGCTTTTGATCTATGCGGCGCAGTTGATTGCGCTTGGTATCCCTCCTATCGACGCTGCCGAGGTGGCGATGTCTTCACCGATCACGGACGATCGCGAACTGCAACGCAGCATTCGCGAGATCATCACCACTGTGATTTAGTTGTGCAATCCGAAGAACATGATTCAATCGAGCGGCAGTCGTTTCTCGAACTGACTCGCAGCATCGCGGGCCTGCCCTTGGACCAGGCGGCGGTGATTCTGGAAACGAGTGCGTCGATCGCGGCGATCTCGTTGCGCGCCGGGATTGAGTTTTTGCGTGCAGCGCCTGCGGCGGCGCACGTTCTGCAACCAGCGGAACTGCGCGCTTGGGGTGAGATGGGCCGCCGTCTCGCGATGAGCGATTACGAAACGGCGATTTCGTTTTTCATCGCGGGTGTTGAAGAGCTGAAAACGGTGCCACCGGAGTTGCTGCCCGCGATCTTCACGTTGTGTACGCGGCAAATGACTCTGTCGACCACGATCGGGCGAGAAACGCTTTATTCCGCGCCTGAATTAGTAGCGAGTGTTGGCGACACAGCGCCCGCGGTGTTGGAAGTGGCGACAGAGATCGCGCGGCGTTCGGCGAAACACAGCGCCGAGTTTCTTAAAGCGAGTGCGCACGTCTCTGAAGTCTTGAAATCGTTTGCGGATGCTGAGGTCACGTCAGCGGCGTTGTCTTTGGCTGGATCGTTCGCGGCGCGCGCGGGCGGAATCGCTGCCGATGCGTGGAGCGCGATACCCGAAGCACTCGCCGAACTCTCGTCCGCGGACGCGAAACGACTGCTCACGCGCGCGAATGATTTTCTCGAACGCGGCGGCGGCTCGGCGTTACACATTCTGCTGGCAGGCGGCGAGATTCTGCGCCGCGCGCCTGAGATCTTCGATGAGTGGATCGAGTTGCTGTGGGTTGTAGCTGCCCATGGGAATGCGAGTCTCGTTGCGTTTGTGCGCAGTAGTCCGGGGTTCTTGCGTTTGCTCGGCGCGGACATGAATCGTGCGGACGCGATCGAGTTGTCGCATCGCGTGCTCGCGTTGACGAAAGAGATAGGCGCGATCGATGCGGAAGCTGCACTGGCGTGTTTTCGATCGAGTTCGCGCGCGTTGCGGACTGTTTCGATCGAGCAGTTTGAAGCGTGGGCGAAGCGCGGACTTTCGACAGGTCGCTCGGATGCTCGTGCGCGTCGTAGTTATTTCTCGCTGGAAACGCGTGGCAGTTATGAAGCTTTGCACAGCGGAAGCGCGGGACTGCCGCTGGATTCGGTTCAGCACCTGTTGCGCTTGTACGTGGAAGCATTGACGGGACGCGAAGTTGAAGTTGCGCCACTCGCGGCCGTGCCGGATGAAGCGCGTATCGGTGACGGGCGCACGATTCATCTGCCGTCGTTGGTGAACGAGTTTGGCGATGACGATCTCGACTTCAAACTCTACAAAGTTTTAGCGGCGCATGCGGCGGGACAGATCGAGTTTGGCACTTACGAACACAACAGTAAGCTTGGTGTAATTCGTGGGGCTATCGCGGAGAGCTATAACAATGCTGACGCGCGCGATGCGTTTGCCATTGCTGATGAGTTACTGCACGTAAGCGAGCCGCAGACAGACACGGATTTCACGGACAAGGAGCCGGATTACAGGGAAGTTTTACGGGTATTTCCGTTGCCGCAGCTTGCACGGCGGATCTTTGGCACGCTTGAAAACGGCCGCATCGATCGCCGTCTGCGTCACGCTTATCGCGGCTTGCGGCGGGATCTCGATCTCGTCCGCGAACATCTCGGCCGCACACGGCCGCTCATGATGGAACTCCCCGCCGCACTCGTTCCATTCGAATTGCTGTTTCAGACCACGATGCTCGGCGGCGCACGATTAGACGCGCGCCAGGCTTACCCGCAGGTCGTTTCGGAACTGGAAACCATCGTCAGCGAGACTCTTTCCAACGAAGCAGCAACAGTCGCTGACACATTGATCGCGACGATTCGCGTTTACGATCTGTTCAGATCAGTGATTCCGACGGACGATTCAGTGCAGCAAGTGGAAGCACCGGAAGATCAAACCGATGGTGACGACGATTCGCCGCACACCGACCGAATGAAGCAACAACAATCGCAGCAGATGCCTCAGCGGCGCGACGCGCGCGAACTCTTCAACGCGTGGAACGATCCGTCGCCGGAAGGCGATCCCGACGAACTAGCGGGCGCGGAAGCGTGGTCTGAAGCCGAGACTCCGGAACACGCGCTCATCGAAGGCGAAGTTGCTTACAACTACGACGAGTGGGATCGCGAGTTGACCGATCATCGCCTCGGCTGGTGCCGCGTGATTGAAAAGCGTGTGAAGCATGGCGATCGAACGTTTGTGGAGCAAACGAAAGAGAGACACAAAGGCGTCATCTCTTCGATTCGTCACCAGTTTCAGTTGATGAAGCCGGAGAACCTCACGCGCGTGGCGAATGAAGTCGACGGCGAAGAGTTTGATCTCAACGCGGTGATTGATTACGTGATCGATCGCCGAGCCGATGGACAGCAATCTGAACGGATCTACACGAAACGGCTCCGACGACGACGCGACGTAGCGGTTTCATTTTTGTTGGACCAATCGTCATCGACGGCGCGCACGATCGGACGCCACCCGCTGCAACCGTACACACGACCCGGCCGCCGTATCATCGAGATCGAAAAAGAAGGTCTCGTGTTGATGAGCGAGGCGTTGGAAGCTGTCGGCGACGTTTACTCGATCAACGGCTTTACGTCCGAAGGCCGGCGCAATGTGAAGTTTTACGTCGTGAAGGACTTCAACGAGAAATACAACGACGAAGTGAAAAAACGTATCGGCGGCATCAACTACCAAAACAACACGCGACTCGGCGCCGCGATTCGTCACGCTACCGCGAAACTCGCCAAACAGGACGCGCGCACGCGTCTGCTGATCGTTTTGTCAGACGGCCGTCCTTACGATCACGATTACGGCGACGCACGCTACGCACGCGAAGACACGCGCGAGGCTTTGCGGCAGGCAAAGAACGAAGGCATCACACCTTTTTGCATCACTATCGATCGCGAATCAGAAGCTGAGCTGCGCGATCTTTACGGCGAGGTTGGCTACACGATCATCGACGACGTTCTATCGCTACCTGAACGTCTGCCAGGCATCTACCGCCGTCTTACAACTTAATTACTTCGCTTCCTTTACTCCCAGCTTACGTTTCGCAAGGAGGACCTCTCATGAGCATCGAACTCCAGATCCAGGCGGCAGTTTTGGGCAACATTGCTGCCAACGCCATAGAAGCACGTCTGCGCACAACCTGTTTCCCGTCCGTCGCCGAAGTTTTCCTGGACCATGCTGACGTGTCGGGAACGGTGGAAGTTCTCGCGGGGCTGGCGACGATTCGTCTTCGTGTTCCGGTGGACATCTTTGTCGTGCGACGCACGGACTTGCTCGCAACTCCAAACGCAATTCCACCAGGAGCGAGTACAGCAGCCGGCACGGTCACGCTACTGCTCGACTTGTCTGTTTCGGGAACTGTTTTGTCGTTGCAATGCGTCGACGTCGATCTCGGCGGCCTTGGACAAGCCTTGGGACCAGCAGCCGCGGATGCAAAGACGGCCATCGTCGGCGCCATCGGCGCGGCCGTGACATCCGATCTGAAACCGGCGCTCACGCAACTCGGAATGCCGAATCCGGGTTTCTCGCGAATCGAACTCACCGCTGGTGTGGTTGCGATTCGTTTTGAACCTGCCGGTGCGCCGCAAGTGCGCTTGTTCCCCGGACAGGATTGGGGAATCTTTCTGGACGGCCCTGCTGTCGAACAACTAGCGAAATCGAAGGTTCCCAAAGCGCTGGGCGAGCGTCTTACGTCGTTCGTCTTGAATGCGAGCTGGCGACCTTCGGGAACTCTGCCGCACGTCGATATGAGTTTTTCGGGAAAGGCACAAGTCCCCGATCCGTTCGCAGGTGATGTGAGTGGGACCTTCGCCTGCGACTTCGTGCTTACCGGCCCGGCGACGCGCACGTTGCGCAGCACGGTCCATTGGTCCATGGCGGTCGATCTCGGAGATGCTTCGCCGGCGTTCATCGACAAAGCTGTCCGCGAGATGCTGGAGAGCGCAGTGTTTTTGAGTGTGATTAAGTCTGGCGGGATACCGGCGGGCAATCACACGTTCGCTTTCGAAAGCGGACTGCCCGAAGTCGCGTTCGGTGGCGCTCGGCTCAACTACGCGAGCATGCTTGCCTCGCCGGCGGGAATGACGATCGGTGGTCCAGTGCGTTGGCCCATCCTTCCGAGCCGCGACACGGTCAAGTTTTCAGTCACGAATTTCGGTTTGCCCTCACGGTTGGAATTTTGTTCGCAGTTGGCAAAAACCGGCAGCGGCGCGCCGGACAGGACCGCAACGCTCAAAAGCCTGACGACGACCGGTCGTGTTTGGCTCGACGACGGCGGAGCCTTCTGCGAGTTCGAAATAATCTCGCCGGCTGACTGGTTGAAGACGTACGTGCATCCGCCGGACGCGGGCGACGTGGGCGAGAGCCACGATCTTCGCATCGTCATTCCCTCGAACGTGGCGCGTGGGATAAGAAAGAACGTTCAACTGATCGTGCGCACAGCGCGCGGCGTGCGGCTGATCGACTTCGGTATTCCTCCAGCGCCCGAACTCGACATCAGCGGAAACGTCACCAACGCGCAGATCACCTACATCGACGACTGCCTGTACCTTCCTGTCGGGCCTGAGGATCCATTTGGCATAAACTGGGGCGATCCTCGAGATTTGCTAATCAATCCCGTTGATTGGCTTTCGTATCTCGATGCGCTTCAGGGTCTCGACGTCCAGGTCATCAATCTTTCCGGCCTCCAGCAGGGTGAACTGATTCAGTTTCGCTCGCGCGATCATAGTATCGACGTCACGGCAGACATTAATGGACGCGCAGTCGTACCCGTGTTGTTGCCGGTAACCGATCAAGCTGCGCCGGCGATGCTGACGCGCGCAAACAGGCAGAGCATTGCGGGGCATGTTTCGGTCGACTCTGTGGTTCTGCAACGTCAGGCGAGTCTGCCGGCTGGACTTCGCAGCAGTTTGTCGTCCGACCTGGATGGAACGGCAAGACTGACGACTGAATTTGAAGATCGAATCGAGATACACGGCCTTGATGATTCTGGCTCTCCGATGTTGCTCGAGAACCACCAACTCTCAACAGCGAACCGCGAATTCTCTCAAGCGGATTATTCGTCGACCGCGTCGCATTACGGTTGTGATTCTTTGCCCGGTTTGACTGCCGTACACACGTTGCCGGGGTTTGAAGATGCGGGCGTGGCTATTGCTGAAATGTCCGACGGCTCAAGGCTCGTTCTCGACACGAATGACGAAGGCATGAGAGTGGCCGGGACGTTCTCTGGTCCGATCGGCAGTCTTGAGATTAACGGTGATTGGGGTCTGTTGACGGGTCAGAAGCGCGCGACGATTTACCGGGTTTTGCGCGAGCGACCGGCTTCGCTCCCCACCCTCCGCCGCCGGGAGTCTCAATAAGAATGCGATCTCCCGCTTGTAATTCGTGAGAACCTTTGGCGGAGATCTCCTGGGAGTGATTTCCACGGATGATAACGTTCGCGCCCGGTTTACCATCCGCTCCGGATTGCAAACCATAAGGTCCGCGCTTGCGCCGATCCGCGAGCAACGACATGCGCGCGGGCACGAGTGTTTCGATCTCGCGTATGACGCCGTCGCCGCCGCACTGTTTACCGGTCCCCCCAGAACCGCCGCGCAAGCGGTACTCGCAAACACGCAGCGGATACGCATATTCGAGCGCTTCCGCTGGTGTGTTCAGACTGTTTGTCATGTGCGTGTGGACGCCGCTCATGCCGTCGAGCGACGGTCGCGCGCCCATGCCGCCGGCGACGGTTTCGTAATACGAAAACTCCTGACCGGTGCGCGTGTCGATGCCACCGATAGTGAGATTGTTCATCGTGCCCTGACTCGCCGCCGGTATGCGATCCGGCAACGCCTGGGCCAACGCTTTGAACAACACGTCGACGATCCGTTGCGACGTTTCGACGTTTCCTCCAGCCACAGAAGCGGGCGGATTGGCGTTGACCACGGTTCCCGCGAGCGCGATCACGTCGATCGGTTCCATCAGTCCCGCGCTCGCCGGCACTTCGCCGCCAACGAGACAACGAAACACATACGACACGGCTGAAACAGTGATCGCTTCGACCGCGTTGATTGCGCCGGAGACTTGCGGCGCGCTGCCGGTGAAGTCGATAACGGCGCGTTCGCCGCGAATCGTAATACGGACTTTTATACGCACCGGATGAACGTTGATGCCGTCGTCGTCTAACGCGTCTTCAGCTTCGTAAGCGCCGTCGGGAATTGAAGCGATCGTGTGGCGCATCAGGCGCGCGGAGTAGTCGATTAGTTGCGCCGCGTACACGGATGCTTCTTTTTCGCCGCGGCGCTCGACGATTTCCAGTAAACGCGCGGCGCCGGTTTTCAGCGAACCGATTTGCGCGTCGAAGTCACCGCGACGTTCGACGTTGCCACGTACGTTCGCGAGCAGCAGACGCATCGTGTCGTGGTCCAACACACCGTTTCTCACGAGCCGGATCGGCGGAATGCGTATGCCTTCGCCGTAGATGTCTGTGGCCAGGCCCATCGAACCCGGCGTCGCGCCGCCGATGTCCGCGTGATGCGCGCGATTCGCCACGTAGAACAGGATGCGCTTGGCTTTGACGACGGGCATCACGAGTGTGACGTCGGGCAGATGCGTGCCGCCGGCGAACGGATCGTTGAGTGCGACAACGTCGCCGGGCGCGAATTTGATCTCGTTCAACGCAGCGGCGACGGCCATCGGCATCGAGCCGAGATGGACCGGCATGTGATCGCCCTGGGCGATGACGCGGCCATTGGCTTCGAACACTGCACACGAGTAATCGCGGCGTTCTTTTATGTTTGGTGAGAAAGCGGTGCGGCGCAGTGCGACACCCATCTCTTCAGCGACGGAAGTGAAGAGTGCGCGATAAATCTCGAGTGTAGTGGGATCGAAGCCAGCCTTCTTCATACATTTTGACAAGATTGCATGATGAACAAGATAGTTTAAGTCCTGTTAATTCTGTTCATCCTGTCTACTAGTTCGATCAGGATGTTTCCGAACTGGTCCACACGTGCTTTCGCGTCTGACGGTATCACCGTAGTTGCGGAATACTCTGTGACGATGCACGGCGTTTTTAGTTTCACGCCGCCGCGCAACAGTTCTCGCCGGTAAATTCCGACGTTTAGCTTTCGACCTGAAAAGTAAGCTGTGGTGCTCTCGTGTGGCTTTGCGACTCCGCGAGACATGCTGATTTTGCGTACCGGGAGCTTCGGAACCAGTCCGAATGATCTTAGACGCGCGCTGACGATTTCAATCTCGCTGTTCTCTTGTGCGTAGCCGTAACGTTCGCGATGTGCGTGATGAAAACTCGCCGCGATGTCGCCAGCCGTGTCTCTTATTTCCAACTCAAACGACTGCCCGCGATAGCGCATCGCGAGCGAGCGCTCGTGCCGCTGTTTCGCTCGCGAGAAGCCTTCCGCGCGCAGCAGCACCGTGGCTTCGCGTTCCATCTCGCTAAAGACTTTACCAAGCCGCGCGATTTGTTTGGGTTCGTTCGCGAACATGACCGTGCGGCTCTGATCCTTGATCACGTCCGCAACCATCACGCCCACGGCCGATAGCGCACCGGGAGCCGGCGGCGCGATCACCATCGGAATACGCAACGCACGCGCGAGCTCAACTGCGTGCAAACCGCCCGCGCCGCCAAACGGCAGCAACGCAAACTGTCGCGGATCGTGACCGCGTTCGACCGAAATGTGACGCAGCGCGCGCTCCATGTTTGTATTCGCCACGGACAAGATTCCTTCAGCCGCCGCCACGACACTCGAACGCTCTCCCGACACGCGGCTCAGATCGTTTGCCAACTGCTGCATCGCCTCGCGCGCGCGATTCGCGTCGAGCTTGAATTCACCACCCAAAAGACCGCCGCCGCCGAAGTGGCCCAACACGACGTGCGCGTCAGTCACTGTCGGCAACATCGATCGGCCGTAACACGCCGGGCCGGGATCTGCGCCGGCGGACTCTGGTCCAACACGCAACGAACCGCCCTCGTCGACGCGCGCGATTGAACCGCCGCCCGCGCCAACGGTGTGAATGTCCATCACCGAAACGGCGACCGGCAGTCCTGCGACGACGGCTTCGTTTGTCGTGCGGATCGCGCCGCCGTCGCACAACGCGACGTCGGTTGACGTGCCGCCCATGTCGAACGTGATGATGTTTTTCAGTCCCGCGGACTGCGCGGCGCGGAGTGCGCCGACGACGCCGCCCGATGGACCGGAAAGTATCGTACGCACCGGTTCGACTGCGGCCATCTCCGCCGAGATACTTCCGCCTGATGATTGCATCACACGCAGCACAAACCCGCTGTTCAAACGCTTGAGGTAACGGCCCATCAACGGCTGCAAGTAGGCATTGATCACAACCGTTGACGTTCGCTCGTACTCGCGATATTCAGGCAGTATCCGGCTCGAAATCGAAACCGGTAGCCCAAGCGCTTCAATCGCCTTCTCTACTTGTTCCTCGTGTTGCGGGTGCAGAAAAGAAAAAAGGAATGAAACGGCCACGGACTCCACGGACTCACGCTTCAGCTTTTCGACCAGCTTCTTGAGAGCCGTTTCATCTAGCGCCTGTAATATCTCGCCCGAAGCAACAACTCGTTCGCCGATTCCAAATCGCAGTTCGTCCGGGACTAATGGTGGCGGCTTTACCGCGTTGAGGTTGTAGAGTTCGGGACGCGCCTGACGTCCGATCACAAGTACGTCTTCGAAGCCTTTGGTAGTGATTAAAGCTGTGCGTGCGCCGCGGCGTTGGAGTAAAGCGTTTGTGCCGACTGTTGTTCCGTGAACGACCTCAATGTCAGTAAGCGAGACAGGGATTTTAAGACAAATTTGGTCCAAGCCGTTGCGAATGGCTAATGAAGGATCTGCGGGTGTAGAAGGGATCTTGAAGAGATAAATCTGATCATCTTTTTCGTAAACGAAATCAGTAAACGTGCCGCCAGTGTCGACGCCAACGCGAATCGGATCACGCACTGAGATCCACCCAGCAGCCACGCTCGTTTGACTCACGCACTGCATCGAGGACCATTTGCACTCGATGACCGTCCTCGAAACTCGCTGCGTCCTCGACCGTCTTCCGGCCGCTGCGCATCGCTTCAACAATACGGCACGCGAACGCCGTGAATCCGCGCGACCAACTACTCTCGCGCATGCCCTGCGCCATGTGATCCTGATCGACCTGCACCGGCCGCCACGTGCCCGAACCAGCAGGCGAGAGCCACAACTCGCCGGTCTCCTCGACCATCAACGCGCCTTTCGTCCCGTAGACCTCGAGACGATTCTCATACTTACCGGATTCGACAACCGAAAGCGCCGCCGCTCCCGTCGCGCCCGACGTGTGTGGACCATCGGCGAAGTGAAATAGCAATTTCGCTTCGTCGTCAGTGGTGACTGCGCGCATGCCGCCCGAAGCTTTGTCGGGCCGTTCTTTAATGTGCGTGGTGAGCATGCCGAGCGTACGGCTGACTTCCGTGCTCAACATCCAGCGGAAGGAATCGATCACGTGCGAACCGATCGCGCCGAGCGTGCCGCCGCCCATTTTCGCGTCGGACCACCAATCCCAACCTCGATCGGCAAGGCCGCGGTAATCGGAACGGAAAACGTAGTTGCAGTGACGAACCGTGCCGATCGCTCCGTTTTGCAACATGCCGCGCATCGTGCGGCGGCTGTTCAGAAACCGCAGCTCGTGATCGACCAACGCGAGCACGTTTGCGGAGCGCGCCTTTTCCACCATGCGTGCCGCCTCATCAGCATTCAGAGCCATCGGTTTTTCACACAACACGGCCTTGCGCTGTTCGAGCGCCGCGAGCGTGATTTCGAGGTGCGTGGAAGGCGGCGTGACGATGCTGACCAGATCCACGTCGTTGCGTTCAACCAGCTCCTGCCAATCGGACGCGACGTGTTCGATGCCAAACTCGTTTGCGACTTCGGCTGCGCGCTCGCGATGGCGGCTCGCAATCGCGACCACCTTCGCGCCCATGCAATCACGAAAACCCGGAATCTGCGTGGTCCGCGCAAACCCCGCCCCGACAATTCCGATTCCTACAGGTGTGGTCTTCATGGCGTACTTCTTACCATAAATCACGCCGATTGGTGGAGTTTAGTTTTCGCGACCGGCCAATTTCGCGATCATGGTGACGAGTTGACCGGCAGCGATCGGTTTGGCGATGTGCATTTGATAACCCGCGGCGAGCGCTTGTTTGCGATCTTCGTCGCGGGCATAGGCGGTCAGGGCGGCGGCGGGCGTGTTGCCGCCGTCGTTGTCTCCGAGCGATCTAACGCGGCCGATGAAACTGTAACCGTCTTCATCGGGCATGGCGATGTCGCTCAGGATGACGTCGGGGCGCCATTCGACCAACGCGCTGAGCGCCTCGCGCGCTGACGTACACGTTTTGACTTGCGCGCCGGTGCGCTCGACGACGGTGCTGATGATCTCGCGCGTTTCCCGTTCGTCGTCAACAAGCAACACGCGCAAACCGTCGAGCGAATGAAATTCACCAGCGTGAAGCTCACCAGTGTGCATCACCGCGATCGGCTCAGTGCGATCGGTAAGCAAAGGAAACGATGCGGAGAAAGACGCACCTTTTCCAGCGCCGTCACTTTCAGCGAAAACCGTCCCACCGTGAAGCTCAACCAGGTGACGAACGATCGCGAGTCCCAGACCAAGACCGCCGAAGCTTCGCGTGGTTGAACTGTCTGCCTGGCGAAAACGATCGAACACGCGTGGCAGAAACTCGGGATCGATACCCTGGCCCGTGTCGCTGACCGTGACTTTTACGTTGGCGCCATCGCGCAGAACCCGCACGTTGATGCGGCCGCCATGTGGCGTGAACTTCACCGCGTTCGACAACAGGTTCCAGATGATCTGTTGCAGACGCGCGGAGTCGGCGGAGATCGCGCCGAGCGCCGGTTGCGACCAGTAGTCCAACGTGATCCCTTTCGCGTCAGCAGCCGGTTGGACGACCGCAATCGCCGCGCGCGTGACGGAACAAACGTCGAGCGGACGAACGTCGAGATTCAGCTTGCCGGAAACGATGCGCGACACGTCGAGCAAATCGTCGATGAGTTGCGCCTGAACGCGGGCGTTGCGATCGATCGCGTCGAGTCCCTGGGCCAGCACTTTTTCGTCGCGTCGAGATTCGCGCAAGACACTGGACCAGCCGAGCAAAGAAGTCAGCGGCGTGCGCAGTTCGTGGGAAAGCGTCGCCAGAAACTCGTCTTTGATTCGATTGGCGGCTTCTGCTTCAGCGCGTGCGCGCTCGGCCCGCAACAACAGTTGTTCGCGCGCTTCTTCGGAACGTTGCAACTCGCTGATGTAGCGGGAAAGCTCCTGCACGTGCAGCCGCGCGGCGTCTGTCTGAGCGACTGAGTTTTCGATGTTCTTGAGATACGTTTGGTACGTGAAGCAAATGATGAGGATGATCGGAACCGTCGCGACTACGGCGTAAAAGTTATCTCTCATCAAAATGGCGATGATGCCTGCGGCTGACGCGCCCGCGAAGTAAGTGACGGAAGTCCACAGATAGTATGTGCGCCAGGTGTTGAAAACTGATTCTTTGATCTTCGACGACTTCTCGATCGCGATCAAAACAGTGTTGGCCATGTACTGCGCCAGAGCCATCAAGCAAACCGCTTTAAAGAACTGAGACGAGAATCCCTGATCGATGACGTGTCCTGGTGAACCAACAATCAGGTTTAAAAGGAGGACAGTAAAAGCCGTCGAAGTCGCCAGAATCGCGGAGTTGAACAGGATCGTACGCGGGCGTTTGCTGATGATCAGAGTTGCCGCCACACCTTCAAGCGCCGACACGACAATCGCCGCGGCGCCGCCGTAGAGCAGCATTGTCAGAAAGACAAATGTGTCCGCGACAGTGATGCGGCCGCTCACTTTGGGGATCTTGATCGCGACGAGCGAACTCGCCATCACACTCAGACAGAGAAAGATGAAGCCTGCATTTAACTCGTGGAAAGGTAGTGCATACAGTGAGGCAAGGACGATGACTGCGCCCGCAGTCACCAGCGACCACATATACACATGCCCAAAGTTATCTCGATGAACATCAACACGTGCCGCGCTCATTGTTACCCTCGAGAGAATTGGTGGGTGTGGAATCTCTAGCCGCAAAAAAGCACAAACGTGTTCACAAGTCTTTGTGCTTCATTGTGGCTCGGATGATTTCAGGCAAAGCAGTCCCACGTTAATAATCCAAACAGTCAGTACCGTCGTCCGATGATGCCGCCATCTTCGAACCGTTGTCGCCCTTCTTCATGGCTGACTGTGCGTTTGCCACCATATCACCGGTGATCACTCCATCGCCGGTAATCACTCCGTCGCCCGTGATCACGCCATCGCTGACGTAAGTACCGGTCGACAAAAGATTTTGGAACAGCAGGCTGACGGCCATGAAGGAAGCTCCGTCGCCCGTGATAACTCCGTAACTCGTCAAAATATAATCGCCCGTAATCACGCCATTTGAAAAGTACGACGGATCGAGCAGCAACACGCCGTCGCCTGTGATTACGCCGCTGCCAAGCAGATTGCCGGGCGCGTAGACGAGTTGGTAGCGCGTGATCAGGTCTTCGCCAATGGCGTAGGTGTGATTGAGAACTATGCCACGCGACCACGTAAAAGTTTTGTTCGCTACCGTACTTTCGGGTGCCGGCGGAGTTTCAACCGTCAACAACGGCGCGCCGACAGTTGCTGAACTCAAATCACTGCGAACCACCTTCGCGAGTTGCACTGCGCCCGCGATATTTAGCTGTCCAGCGCCCTGCTCGAGCGTATTGTAACCAGCCAAAGGCTGTGCGCTGTACATCAACAAAGCCTTGACGAGATTCGGCGTGAGACTCGGATTCGCCTGAAGCATCAACGCCGCTGCACCGGCCGCGACCGGCGTCGCCATCGAAGTGCCGCTCAGGTACATCATCTTGCGCGTATCGGAGCCGCTGACGCCCGCGTCGAGCGAAGGCGTTTGCGTCACCAGATAATTGTTGACGGACTCGGCTTCGATCAACTTGTTGCCGGGCGCGACGATGTCGGGCTTGATGATGTTGTCGTAGTGATTGACGCCATCGTCGTCAGTAATGAAACTGCGCGTTGGACCACGCGAACTGAACGTAGCAACGCCGTCGTCATCGCGCGCGTCGGTGCCGAACGTGTTCGTAGCGCCGACAGTAATTGCCGACGGTTCGTTGCCGGGCGAATGGATGTGACCGTAGAGCTTGTTTCCGTCGTCGTCTTTACCGTTGTTTCCCGCCGCCGCAAAAACCACCACGCCTGCGTCGACCAGGCGGCGGACCGCGCGACAGATCGGATCGTTGCGATACGAGTCGATCGCCGGCATACCGAGACTCATGTTCACGACGCGAATATTGTAAGCGGCTCGATTAGTGGCCACCCAATCGAGCGCCCGCAGCACCGTTCCGGTGGTGCCGAGTCCTTGTGAATTGAGGACGCGCAGGTTGATCAGGTTTGAGTTTGGAGCGATGCCGACGTATTGCGCGTTTGCGATACGGCCGTTGCCGGCGGCGAGCGCGGCGACGTGCGTTCCGTGTCCGTATGGATCGTCAGTGCGGTTTTCGCCGGTGAAATCTTCGCTATAAACCACGCGCGCGGCGTTTGAACGGTTTAGAAACGAGCGATGGTCCGTGTCGATTCCCGAATCGAGAATGGCGATGCCGATACCGGTGCCGTCGAGTGAAGTGCTCGTTGTATTAGGAGTCGTTCTGACTTGATCCGCGCCGGTCGTCGCTGAGAGATGGCCCATCGGTTGAACGTCGCGGTTCAACGAAACGTAAGCCACGTCCGAACGCAAAGCGAGATTGACTGCCGCTTGCGCGGGCAGCGTAATGATGCGCGTGCGATCGGTCTTGAGCTTGCGAATGTTGCTGCCGGTGAATTCAAGCGTCGAGTCGAGTGACAGCTCGGGCTCGGTAGCTGGTTGAATGATGACGCGAATCAGATCGGCGCCGCTGCCGGTGTTGACCTTCTTGAGAATGTCTTTGGAGATCTTGCGGTCCAGCGGTGCGTTCAGAACGACGTGGCCATCGAGTGGACTGCCTGTTAGCGCCTGTGCCTCGGACCTTCTTTCAGGAATAAACAACGTCAAAAGAAGGAGTGAGGCAAAACCACTCCACAGCATCGGGATTAGAAAACGCTTCATTCCTGGTACTCCGTGAAAAACCGTGCTGAGGCTCGGGGCTGCGACGCTTTCGATTGGTGAAGAAGAACCAGGGAGTTTTCTTTCGCACCGTTCGGGGCGTTTGTCGGGGGGAAAGAAGTCTAGCAGAGGATAAACAGCGTTTTCAACAGACTAAATGTGGAGGTTTTGTGTCGAAAAAGGCCGGAAATATGCGTTAATTGCTTACTATGCTGACTGAGCTAAAACCACAAGTCAGGCTCTACGCGATACTTGCGCCCGAAGCGAATCGCGCCGTTGTGTTTCGTCGCGGGCCGTCGAAGCGCGTGCAGTTGTTACTGTGGCACACGGACACCGATGAGTTTGAGGAAGGCCAGTGGTTCAAGGGGCGAATCTATGAGCGCCGTTCAGACCTGTCGCCGAGTGGAAAGCTGCTCGTCTATTTCGCGGCCGATCACAAGCCGGGTTACTTCTCGTGGACGGCAGTGAGCAGACCGCCGTTTCTAACTGCTCTGGCGTTGTGGCCGAAAGGCGATTGCTGGGGTGGCGGCGGACTCTTTGAAAACGAAAAGAAGATTCAGTTGAATCATCGCGATGGCGAGACGCAACTGGCGGAAGGCTTCGATCTGCCGGCAAGGTTTCAAATCAAACCGCTTGGTCAACATTCAGGTGGCGGCGAAGACGATCCCATCGCGCACATGCGTCTTACACGTGATGGTTGGAAACTGATCCAGGATGGCGAAGCTATCCAGCACAGTTCAAAGCGTTCCATTTGGATCGAGTTCAACCCGCCTATCCTGTACTCGAAGCCACACGCGCGCGGGAGATACGAATTGCAGATGTATCTTCACGGGCTTCACGAGCGTGAGGGTCCGTGGTACATCATCGAACACATCGTGAAAGACACGAAGAACGGATTGGCCGTTTCACTCGGTAGAGCAGATTGGGCGGATTGGTGTCACTCCGGAGACTTACTGTTTGCGAATTACGGGCGGCTGTTCCGGCTCGGCTTTTCTGACGCAGGAGTGTTGAACGAATTAACGAATGCCCGGCTCCTAATCGATCTCAACGACCGCACGTTTAGAGAAATGGCGCCTACGGTTGAAGCGAAGCAGTGGTAATCGAGGGCGCGGATCTTTTGATTTGCGTTGAAGGGTTTTCTCATTCACACCGGGCTTCAGCCCGGTGAAAGCTCCCTGATATCATCGAGAAACCGTTTCAACGGTTTCCGCGAATAG
>DATELP010000095.1:0-31909 GCA_035276425.1 Pyrinomonadaceae bacterium | reverse complement strand
GCATTCATCCCGAGCAGCCGCGCGGCGCGTGATTGATGCCCGCCCGTCTGTTCCAGCGCGCGCCGGATCAGATCGATTTCAAACCGCCGCACTTCTTCATAGAAATTGATCCCGCGGCCGATGTCGCCGACGGCTGCGTTGCTTGCGCCATCCTGATGTCCCGAAGCGACCGACTTCGGATCACTGATCTCCGCACGCAGGCACTCTTTCGTGACCTCGTCGCCGGGCGCGATCACGACCGCGCGTTCGATCGCGTTTTCGAGTTCGCGAACATTGCCGGGCCAGGAATACTGCTCGAGCAGCGCGAGCACTTCCGGCGCGAGCTGCTCAGAGACGTTGCGGCCGTTCTCGTCGTTGTACTTCTGAATAAAGTGTTGGGCCAGCGGCAGAATGTCCTCGTTGCGATCGCGCAAAGGCGGCAACTCGATCGGCACGACCGCGAGACGGTAGTAAAGATCCTCGCGAAAACTTCCCTGCCGCACCGCTTCTTTCAAATCGATGTTTGTCGCCGCGATGATGCGCACGTCGACGCGGCGCGGCGCGGTGTCGCCGAGCGGCGTGAACTCGCGTTCCTGAATCACACGCAGCAAGCGCACCTGCGTCTCCGGTGGTATGTCGCCAATTTCGTCGAGAAAGATCGAGCCGCCGTCCGCGACTTCGAACAGACCTTTCTTAGCGGCGACGGCGCCGGTGAACGCACCGCGCGTGTGGCCAAACAATTCCGACTCGAGCAACTCCGAAGGAATGTTTGAACTGTTGACCGTGACGAACGGCCGCCCGGCGCGTGTGCTGGCCTCGTGAATCGCTTTGGCGATCAGTTCCTTACCAGTACCGCTTTCGCCGGTGATTAAAACCGTCGAGCGTGCGGGCGCGACTTGTTCGACAAGCCGAAAAACTTCCTGCATCAGATCGGAGCGGCCGATGATCTCGCCGCGATCGACGGCTTTGCTCATCGCGCGCCGCAGCGTGCGGCGTTCTTCTTCCTTGCGGCGCCGCTTAATGCCGGCGCCGATCTGCGCGATGATCTGTTCGTTTTGAAACGGCTTGCGGATGCAGCCAAACGCGCCACGCTCCCACGCGGCGATCGCAGTGTCGAACGTCGCGTAGGCGGTGATCATGACGATGACCGCCTCGGGATCCATCTTCAAAAACTCTTCGAGCGCCCGCAGTCCGCCGATGCCGGGCATCGACACGTCGAGCAACACCACATCAAACGCGCGCCGGCCATAAGCCTCGAGTCCCTCCTCGCCGGTCTTGGCGAGATCGACCCGATAACCCTCGGCCGTCAGAAGTGTCTCCAGCACCTCACGCATGATCTCCTCGTCGTCCACGACGAGCACCGAGCCTTTTCTGGAGTTACGTTTTTCCGTTTTCATGAAGGGCGTAGTTTACAACGTAAAAGAAAAATACAGAAAGCAATCCCCAGATTACGCAGATGGACTGTGAAGCAGTTTGGTTTACCGTTCCCAGAAGAGTTAGGCAGCGAACCACTCCTGATTTAGCCGTTTCTGCGTAATCTGTGGATTGCTTTTAGTCGCCGACGGCTTGCAGACGCACGCGGGCGCGGGCGGCGGGGAGAGTGATGCGGAAGGTCGTGCCGTGGCCGGGTTTGCTGTCGACGGTGATGTGACCGGCGTGTTCCTGGACGATGCCGTAGGTCACCGCCAGCCCGAGGCCGGTGCCCTGGCCGACGCCTTTGGTCGTGTAGAACGGATCGTAAATCTTCGCGACGTTCTCGGGAGCGATGCCGATGCCCGTGTCGGAAATCTCCGCGACGATCGAGCCGTCTTCCTCCATGCTCGTCGAGACAACGATGCGGCCACCGTCAGGAATCGCGTCACGCGCGTTAAGCAGGAGATTCGTAAACACCTGTTGCAACTTACCGGCGTTCGCATGAGCGAGCGGCGCGTCTTCGCCATACGAGCGCACAATCTCGATCTGGCTGCGCCGCATCTGCGGTTCCAGCAACTGCAACGTGTCGTCGAGCACTCGAGCCACGTTCACTTCGGCAAACTCGGTCGCGCTGCCGGTGCGTGAAAAGTTGAGCAGATTGTTGACGATGTTTGTCGCGCGTTCAGCCTGCGTGCGGACCTTCTGCAACAACGCGTGCTTCGGATCGTTTTCATTCAACATCGCCAGCAGCATCTGCGTGTACGACGAAACACCGGTCAGCGGCGTGTTGACTTCGTGCGCCACACCCGCGGCCAGCAAACCGATCGACGAGAGCTTCTCGCGCTGTTGTAACTGCTCTTCGAGACTGATCCGCGTCGTCACATCTTCGATTACAACGAGCGCGCCGGTTTGTCCCTGCACGTCCTGCAACGGCGCGAGCTGCAATGGCGCGAGCGCGATGTTCAATACAAGCGCGCGGTTCGTGCGGGTCGCGGTGTGCAGCTTATAGATGTTGCGAATTTCCTGAAGCCGCCAGCCGTCTTTTCCCAACACCTGTTTGAGCGTATCGGCAAAATCTTCTGAAAACAGGTTCTCAACTCGCCGCCCGATCGCCGCGTCACGACGCAGATCGAGCATGTGTTCGAGCGCGGAGTTCAAACGCGTCACGCGCCCGTCGAGATCCACGGCCAGCAGACCAACGTTGATCGATTCGATGATCGACTCGTTGAACTCTTTCAGCAGCTTCAACTCACTCGCACGCTCTTGCTGATCCTTGTACAGCAGACTGTTTTCAATCGCGACCGCAACGTAACCGGAAACCGTGCGCAGAATCTCAACGTCTTCGGACGAGAGCAGCGCGCCGTCAACCGAGCGGCCGAGCCCGATCACCGCGACCATGCGCCCTCGCACAACGCACGGCACGTAATAGTGCAGCGAGCGACGCGCGGAAACATTCGCATCAACAGCGAGATCCAGATCGTCAGCCCGAACGACGCCGGTCTCAGCCGACCGCACGCGAATCATTTCGCGAAAATCACTCGGCACGAACACGGCGTCATCAAGTCCAACCGATCGCGCAACCGCGTAGCCGTCGCGCGCCTGCCGATCTTCGATAAAGATCGCGACGCGCCCAACGTTCATCACTTGCTGCAACCGGCTGACCAGCGAATCGAGCAGCGGATCGAGCGCGGTCGTCGCAGAAAGCGTCCGGCCAAAGTCGAGCAAACTGTTTCTCAGGTCGTAACGCTCGCCGTAAAAGATCCGATCGACGCGCTCTTGCAAAAAGTTCTTCACCGGCGCGGCCACCATCACGATCGCCGCCATCGCTACAACAGCCGCAACCACACGCAACGTGATCTCGCCCGAACTGAACGATTGGTCGGACCCGAACGCGTAGAGACCGCCCATGTAAACAGCCATGCCGATCAGCAGCGCGACGGCAAGCGTCGTCAGCGCATAAACAAACACGCGCCGCACGACCAGTTCGACATCCATCAAACGATAACGCAGCACCGAATAGCCAAACGCAAACGGGATCAAGATCAACGGCAACACAGCAACGTCGGTGAGCCAGCGATCTGTCGAAGCACCCAATAAAAAGGCGAGACCGTAAAGCAGGATGAAGGGCGTGACGGCCAATATCAGACCCCACACGACCCACTTCATCCGCTGGCGGACCAACGCGTTCTTCGCGGTGAAATACGTCTTTCCTAAAAGCCCGATACTCGCGAGGAACCCAAAGATGAATTGAAGGAAGCTGATTCGATAGAACGCGTCGATAAACGATTCGGAAACGCCACCTGCTGTAATACCCACGGCGTGCAACACGCTGCTGAGATAAACAAACGCGCCCAGCGGCAGAAACACGACCGACGCCACCAACAGCAACAGAATTGCCGGCACGTAAAGCGCGACCGCTCGCCAGCGCCTGTTCGGAAACAGTTGTTGCTTCGTCGGGTACAGGATACAGAAGTGCAGAAACAGTGGCGCGAAGAGTATGAACGCCGAGTTCTTCAGAAACGCGATCGCCAGATCGAGATCGCGATACATTGCCGTAGGTGTGTAGAAGAGAAAGACAAACGCCGCGAGACAGACCGTCGCAAAGTGCAGAACATACGGCGCGCGTCCGCCCTGTTTGAATAGAACAAAGAAGCCGACGAAGAGAAACGCGAGCCCGATGATGTTGATGTAGATAACGAGCGGCGTCCAGCGATGGATGGAGTCGAGATTGTCGAGGTCTGCCCAGTAGTTTCGCGTTTCGACCGGATACGAAGGCCGCTGCATGCGGTAGTGAACCTGGCCGCCAACACGCGCCGCATCGAGATAGATCTGAATATCGCGCGCATTTACAACTTCGTCGGGCTTTCCGCGCGCATCGAGCGCGACTCCCACCAAACGGTCACCGGGAAGCAGCCACGCACGGTCAGCCGCGGATCCCTTTTCAATACTTTTCGCGATGATACCGTCTTTGGTGTCGACCCATTCGACGCCGTCCCAGGCGGGTGTTTCCTGTCGCCATCTTTGGCCGAAGTTGAGGACGCCGGCCGCGATCAGGAGTGCTGCTCCGATCAGCAGGAACCACGCTTTAGTTGTGAGAATTGAACCTTTCACTACTTCCTCAACTCCGCCCGTATTTCTTCACCAGGCGATCCGAGCGTTTTAGGCAAGGAATGTTCCTAGTGACGCGCGTGGTTTACTGCGGGCTTCTGCGGGGCTAAGTCGTTGAGATTAATCCAACTTTTCGGAATTTTCCGAGAATTTGGAAGCTAGAACCTGACTGAGATTCCGCCACGAACAGACCGCCGGCTGTTGCCAACAAAGGTCATAAACTCACCGTTGTCTGTCGCAGTCTGCGCATCCAGCAGGTTCCGCGCATCGAGGATAGCTTCCGCACGAACTGGTAAACCAAAACTCGGCAGATCCTGTGTGACCTGAATGCTCAGAGAGGGATCGTAAACACCCAGTCTTCCAGCAAAGGGATCGATCGCGAAGACCGTCGCTTCCGGAGAGAAGCGGAAGACGGTTCGCACTTGTGTACCACTACGAAAACCTGCGCCGAGTTGTAAGGCTGCCGTTTGGAACAGCCCGTTCTCGAAAAGCTCGGCCGGACTCT
Source organism: Pyrinomonadaceae bacterium (assembly GCA_035276425.1). Classification (GTDB taxonomy): domain Bacteria; phylum Acidobacteriota; class Blastocatellia; order Pyrinomonadales; family Pyrinomonadaceae; genus PSRF01. The sequence goes on along the minus strand of DATELP010000095.1, from coordinate 26,904 downwards.
CAAAACCGGCGGCGGAAAGTCGTTGACCGCGGCCGAAAGAGTAACCAGCCGACGCAGTCCAGACACGATTCAAACGACGTGTGTAAACGACACGCACGCCGCGCGACGATCCTTGTTGGTTCGCAACAGTCGCGAACCCATCGCCCGCTTCACCCGAGAATGCAGACGAGGGAAAACTCATCAAGCCGACACCGCGGCCGCTGGTCGTGTCAAAGAAAGCCGTGGCTTCAACGTTTGAACTGTTGTCGAGTACGCGCTCGATTCCAAACTCGAGCCGGTGACTACGTTCGAGCACTGCTTGTCCGTCAACGAAAGCAACTGGCCGCAGAGCCTGTCGGCGAAAGACGACCTGTTCGTTTTCAAACGTCGCGACACTTTGAATACCGTCTTCGTCACCACCGGAAGCGAAAGCAGCCTTCACGCGTGTGCGTGCGTTTACGTCAAACTGAATTCCGAAACGCGGACTAAAACTCTGCGCGCCGCCCGCGCCGATGAAACGCGAGTAGTCGAGACCCATCACGATCACGATGCCATCGCGCACGATCCATTCGTCGACTGCACGCAACGAAACTTGGCCCGCGAGATCTTCTCGATCGGTTCCTCTTATCGTCCAAATCGGTGCTTCATAACGCGCACCCGAAGCCGTGACACCAACCTTGTGTCGCTCGCCGACGCGGAAACGCGTCGTGGCTTCCATGCGTTCCGGCGCATCTTCGGTTCCTGTTTGACCGGCGAAAATCAGTTCGACTTGATCGGAAATGGGCGTGGAGACAGCGAAGTTGAAACCGAGATAGGAAGACGAACCGTTACTGCCGGCATAGCTTTCAATGACGCCGTGTGCTTTCGGTGAATATCCTTGCGTGAACCACGTGGGCTGCGCATCGGCAGTCATGTCAGTTGTGCTGTTGTTGTTCTCTGCGTCGTTGACCGCATGGACCGTCGAGTCCTGGCCTTCGTTCTGCTGGAAGATGGAACGTCGCTTTTGCGCGGATCGCAAAGTCCATTTCACGTCGTCGCGATCGCGGCGGCGCTCAGGCAACGTGTTGCCGTAACCAACAGGCTCGAGGTTGAACTTGTAGACGAGTTCGTCAGCAGCTTTCACATCGACTGCGTTGAAAGCAACTTCACCGAAGCCACTGGCGATAGCTTTGATTCCGTAACGGCCCGGCGTCACCTTCGCGATGAACTTCCCTTGGCGATCGGTGAGCGTGTGTTTGACTGCCTGCTTCACAGCGCCTTCACGCGTTAAAGACACGAGTGCTTCAGCGAGCGGGTTCCCCTTGTTGTCGTAAACAATTCCCGAGATGGTCGCGAGTGTCTTGCTTGAACTACCTGCTTCGATCGGGGCAGCAGATAGTGAAACGAGTGCGAGCAGGGATAAGCTTAAACCGACAACTCTTCTCATGCGCTAACGACCTCCGCTTACAAGAGTCCCACTGGTCGGCCGATTCGGACTGAAGGGGCCAAACTGATTCCACCGAGGAGACTTACTGGGAACCAGTAGAAATAGGGCAACTATTGTCGTTCAGGCCCTAAATACTGTCAAGAACGTCGGAGCGCGGGCGGCTCGCCCGCAACGAACCAAACAGTGCACAACCTTAGCCTGCGGGCGGGCCGCCCGCGCTCCGCAAGCAATGATTTTGCGGGGTAAATCGGGTCATTTGCCGCTCACTTTCCGGCGTGCTAGGATTTCAGCCCCCTTATTCAACCGCGGTGCCAAGACTCTTATGGTTTCCTAGATGATTGACGACGTTCAAACGACACGACTCCCTAATGGCATTGCCGTCCTGACCGAACACATGCTCGGGCTCAGGTCGGTGACCGCCGGGATCTGGGTGCGCCGGGGTTCGCGTCACGAATCCCCGGAACTCAATGGTATCTGTCACTTTATCGAACACGCTGTGTTTAAGGGCACGCGGCTTCGCAGTGCGCGCGACATCGCCGTGGAAACTGACCGTCTGGGGGGACATCTCGACGCTTATACGACCCATGAGATGACGGGTTTTACGACAAAGGTTGCGGACACCGCCTTGTCGCAGGCCATGGATTTGCTCGCCGACCTGATTACCAATCCGCGTTTTGAGCAGGAAGACCTCGAACGCGAGCAAAAAGTCATCCTCGAAGAGATGAAAATGGTCGAGGACACGCCCGACGAACTTCTCGGCGAACTCTTCAACGCGGCCTACTTCCCGAATCAGCCACTCGGACGCCCAATCGAAGGTACGCGAGAAACCGTTCCGACTTTCGATCACAAAACGACAGTCGCGTTTCACGCGCGCGAGTTCTCGTACAGCAACCTCGTCGTCGCGGCGGCGGGTAACGTCAATCACGATCGCTTGCTTGAACTCGTCGGCAGATCTTTCAATGGTTGCGAGAGCGGCGTCGCGTCGCGGCCACACGCAATTGACGGTAGCCGTCCGCGGCCGGCGGCGCCGATCATGATCGAGCAGAAGAACGAACTCGAACAGGCGCATCTTGTAATCGCGACACCGTGGCCGTCCGCGTTGAATGAAGATCGTTACGCGGCGAGTTTGCTCGCGTCGGTCATCGGTGGTGGAACGTCGAGCCGGTTGTGGCAGAAGATTCGTGAAGAACGCGGGCTGGCTTATTCAGTCGGCGCCGCGGGCAGCGCTTTTTCAGACATCGGCGTGTTCAATATTTACGCCGGCACTTCACCGGAGCAACTTGACGAGGTGTTGGAGCTTTCGTTACAGGAGCTGAGCGAGGTCGTACACAACAGCGTCAGCGACGAAGAGCTCCGCATCGCGAAGGACCAGGCAATCTCGTCGATCCTGCTCGGGCTCGAATCGTCCAGCGCACGCGCGAGCACGCTGGCGCGACAGGAGATCATTCACGGCCGTCGTATCTCACCTGACGACGTGATCCAGAAACTCAGAAACACAACGATCGAACAGCTTCAGGAAATCGCGCGCACTTACTTCAAATCAGAAACGCTCGCACTCGGCGCTTTAGGAAACCTCAACGGCTTCCAGGTCGATCGCTCTCGCCTTTCCATCTAAGTTAAGCCACAAAAAGCACAAAAGAGATAAAAGCTTTGGTATAGTGCTCTTCTCTTCTGACTTGTGCTTTTTGTGCCTCTTTGTGGCTTATGAAACTTACCGTTCTCGGCAGCGGATCATCTGGTAACGCGGTTTTGATCGTTGCAGGTAATACACGCGTGCTCGTCGATGCGGGCTTGAGCGCGAAAGAGATTGTTCGCCGGCTTGCACTCGTCGGCGAAGACGCGCAACAACTCGACGGCGTGCTCGTCACGCACGAACACGGCGATCACGCCGGCGGTCTTCGCGTACTTCTCGGCTCCGTTGATTGTCCCGTTTACATCTCGGCGAAAACACTCGACGCTTACGTCAGCGAACGTTTCAACGTCAACAACGAAGAACCACGCCGCCGCGATCGCGCGCTGAAGGGCCGCGTCGAACAGATCGAGTCGAGCAAAGACTTCCGCATCGGCGAGATCGACTTTCATCCGTTCACGCTGCCGCACGACGCCGTCGACAACTTCGGCTTCACCGCCACTCATCACGGCGTGAAGATCGCCACCGTGATGGACTTCGGCCACATCACCACACTCGTTTCCGAACAACTCCGCGGTTGCGCCGCGATCGTCGTCGAGTCCAACCACAGCCGCGACATGCTCAAGGCGTGCGACAACTATCCGTGGGAACTCAAGCAACGCATCCTGTCGCGCGTGGGCCATCTCTCGAATGAAGACCTGGCCGATTGGATCAAAGACGGATTCGACGGTTGCGCGAAGTACATCGTGCTCGCGCACCTTTCGCAACGCGCGAACAATCCGTACCTCGCGAAGATCACCGCCGAGGTCGCGTTGCAGGAAAAAACGCCGCTCTTTCCGTGCGACACACAGGTCCATTTGTCATATCCAAAGGAGCCGACGCCCTGGATCGAGGTATAAACCGGAGCGCGGGCGGCTCGCCCGCTTGCTTCGATACGGGTTCCCTGGGTTACCGGGCAGGCGAGCCGCCTGCGCTCCGGATTGCGGCGTTGCTGTTTTTGGTGTTTCTGTCGGGCTGTGGCCAGCAAACCGAACGCGGGCGAGTTCCGATCGAGGTTCAGGACGTCGTCAACACGGTCGGCGAGCAGATTTCCCAGGAACGTTACGAACAGATCTACAACGAGTCGTCGGACCTGTGGAAACAAGACTCCACGCTCGAACAGTCAACTCAGGTTTTCAAAACCCTGCACGACAAACTCGGCAAAGTTGACCATCGCACCCTCCACTCAGCAACCGAACAGCAGAACTCCGGTGGCGCTTTGAAGGGTCATGCGTACATACTTTCCTATCAAACCCGATTCGAACGCGGCGAAGCAATGGAGACGTTTACGTTGATCGAACAGAATGGCCGCTGGTTGCTGGCGCGCTATTTTGTGAATTCAACGGCCCTACAATAGACATGATCGATCGTTACACCTTGCCCGAGATGGGCGCGCTCTGGTCAGAGCAGAACAAGTTTCAGAAGTGGTTGGATGTGGAGATCGCGGTGTGTGAAGTACACGCCGAGAACGGAACGATTCCGCGCGAGGCTTTGGAACAGATCAAAGCGCGTGCGAAGTTTTCCGTCGAACGCATCAATGAAATCGAAAAGACTACCAACCACGACGTTATCGCTTTCACTACAAACCTTGCCGAATCGATCGGCGAAGCCAGCCGTTATGTGCATTACGGACTTACTTCGTCAGACGTTGTCGACACTGCCAACGCGCTATTGCTGCGCGACGCTGCGGACATCCTGCTGAAAAAAGTCGAAGCGCTGATCGACGTGCTGAAGCGTCGGGCAGTCGAATTCAAGAACACGCCGCAGGTCGGACGCACGCACGGCATTCACGCCGAACCGACTTCGTTCGGTTTGACGTTCGCGCTTTGGTTTGACGAGATGCGCCGCAACCGCGAGCGATTGCTGCGTGCGAAAGAAACGGTCGCCGTGGGCAAGATCAGCGGCGCGGTCGGCGCGTTTGCGCATCTCGATCCGTCGGTTGAAGAAGCTGTTTGTAAACGTCTTGGTTTGAAAGCCGCGCCGGTATCGACGCAAGTTATTCAGCGCGACAACTATGCTGAGTATCTCAACACGCTCGCGGTAACCGCTTCATCGCTCGAGAAGTTTGCGCTCAACGTTCGTCACTGGCAGCGCACTGAAGTTCGGGAAGCGCAGGAGAAATTTACTAAAGGCCAGAAGGGTTCGAGTGCGATGCCGCACAAACGCAATCCGATCATTTCGGAGCGCATCTGCGGCATGGCGCGCATCGTTCGTGCAAATAGTCTTGTCGGACTGGAAAACATCGCGCTGTGGCACGAGCGCGACATTTCACACTCATCAGCCGAACGCGTGGTCCTGCCCGATTCGAGCATCGCGCTCGACTACATGCTGCAAAAAGCAATCGGGTTGATTGACGGTTTGGTGGTCTATCCGGAACGGATGCTGGAGAACCTGCGCATCACTCGCGGGCTGATCTTCAGCGGACAGTTGTTGCTGGCGTTGACCAACAAAGACGTGTCGCGTGAGACCGCCTACGAGTGGGTGCAGCGTAATGCGATGAGAGTTTGGGACGAGGATCGCGACTTTCACGAACTCGTGAAAGCCGATCCCGATATCAATTCGCGATTATCTGCCGAAGAGATCGATCGCACGTTCTCGCTGGATCACTATCTGCGGAACGTGGATCAGATCTTCAAACGGTTGGGAATTACTTAGCCGAGAACTTCTCAGCGAAATTGCCGATGATCGGCAGCTTGAAATACTGGCCCTGAAACGCTTTGATCAGGCACAGAATCACCGCGATCAGAACTCCGGCCATGAAAACCAGCCAAATCAGGAACGAGAGTATGCTGACTATGGCGCCCAGAGCGTCCGACATCATCGCGAAGATCATCCCCACGATGAACAGCACAATCATCAGTACGACTGCTAAAACACCAAAAGAAACATTCAACAGGATCGACTGCATCGCATGAAACCGCACCAACCGACTATCCTTTTCAATGAGGAAAAAAACCAATCCCGAGACCCAGCCAAAAATGTAAGAAAGCAGTGCGGCAATGTTCTCGTCGAGCCCTGTGCTTGATTTGGTCGTTTGAACGGGCGGCGGGTTTTGCATTATAAGTTTCTCCTTGGGGACGTTTAGAGCCGGAGGATATTAGACCAACAGAGTTCTGAGTTCAAGCTTTAGCTTGTCTGTTCAAAGCCAGCCTAAAGGCTGAACTCAAAACACTTTAAAGATACGTCGAAAATGAAAGCTAAAGTTTACGTGAACCTGAAGGCCGGCGTGCTCGATCCGCAAGGCAAAGCCATCCAACATTCCGTTGAATTGCTCGGATTTTCCGGCATTTCAGACATCCGTCAGGGCAAGTTTTTCGAGATTTCGCTGGACGACTCGGTCGACAGCGAGCACGCCCGTGAAGCGGTAGAAAAAATGGCGCGTGAAGTGTTGTCAAACCCGATAATCGAAGACTACCGCGTGGAGATAGAAGCGTGAAGTTTGGAGTTATAGTTTTTCCCGGCTCGAATTGCGACCACGATGCCTACCACGTGATCTCAAAACACGTCGGCCAGCCGGTGGATTTTATTTGGCATCGGGAAACGGATTTGAGCACGTATGACGCGGTGATCATTCCGGGCGGATTTTCCTACGGCGACTACTTGCGGGCCGGCGCGCTCGCGCGGTTTTCGCCGGTGATGAACTCGGTCAAGAAGTTTGCTGAAAGCGGCCGGTTCGTACTCGGAATCTGCAACGGCTTTCAGATTCTTGCCGAAGCCGGACTGCTGCCGGGAGCGTTGATTCGCAATCGCGACCTGCACTTCATCTGCGAACACGTTTACGTGCGCGTGGAAACGTCGGACAGTCCGTTCACTAATGAAATGCAACGCGGTTCCGTGTTGCGCATTCCAATCGCTCACGCGGAAGGCAATTATGTTTGCGACGACGAGACGCTTGCAGAACTGCAACGCGAGGATCGGATCGTCTTTCGTTACTGTGAAAAGGACGGAAGCGTCACCGACGCCTCCAACCCGAACGGCTCGCGTGATAACATCGCGGGAATTTGCAATCGCGGCCGCAATGTTCTGGGCTTAATGCCGCATCCGGAACGCGCTTGCGAAGATTTGCTCGGGTCCAGCGATGGGCGCGATATCTTCCGCTCGCTCGCGGCCACTCTCGCAGCCGCAGTTTAAGAAACTAGCTATGAAACGAATACTGCCATTCCTAATCATTCTCGTGGTGCTCGGCGTTGCGATCGGTTCCGGTTGGTATCTGACGCGCGTAACTCCGGGTTCGCCGGCAGCCAATCCGGCGCCAACGGCGCAATCAACCGCGACGGCCAATCAACAGCAACGGCCCGCGCCGATCAAGGGCATTCCGGGAGCTGAACCCGCACAAACGCTCGGACCTGCAAATGCGCCGGTGCAACTCGAAGAGTTTGGCGATTATCAGTGTCCGCCGTGCGGCATGTTCCATCCGATACTCGTGCAGATGCACCAGGAGTTTGGTGACAAAGTGCGCATCACGTTCCGCAATTTTCCGCTCGTTCAGGCGCACGTTCACGCGGCTGAAGCAGCGGCTGCCGCCGAGGCTGCGGGACTGCAAGGCAAGTTCTGGCCGATGCACGACCTGATTTACGAACACCAGAATGATTGGAAAGACAAAGCGGACGTCGCTCCCATCTTCGAGGGCTACGCGCAACAGATTGGCCTCGATGTAGCGCGTTGGAAAAAAGACTCGGGCAGCGAGCAGGTCGCGCAACGAATTTATCTCGACAGCAAACGCGGGCAGTCGATGGGCGTCAAAGGCACGCCGACGGTTTTTATCAATGGCCGCGAAGTGCCGTTTGAACAGCTTCCGGCTGAGAAGCTGCGACTCGTAATTCAGTATGAACTCAACGCCGCCGCTGGAAGCCGCTAATGCCACAAAGAAGCACAAATCACATTAAGACTGTTTGGAAGGCACTGGTTTCTTTTGTCCTTTTTCGTGGCTAAATGAAGCTTTACATCACAGCGGCCATCGTTTCGCTCATAGGTCTTGCCGATGCGATGTACCTCACGGTCGAACACGTAACCGGACAAAGTGTTCGCTGTACGATCGTCGCGGGCTGCTCGGAAGTGTTGAGCAGCCAGTATGCGGTCGTGGCTGGTGTGCCGTTGGCGGCGGTTGGCGCGGCGGCGTATTTCACGGTTTTCAGTCTCGCGACGCTTGCGGCTTTTGGTTATCGCATCGCGGGAACGTTATTGACTGCGCTCGTGTTGCTGATGTTTCTCGTCAGCCTGTGGCTGATTTATCTTCAGGCTTTTGTGATTCACGCCTTTTGTCAGTTCTGTCTGCTCTCCGCCGCGGTCACGACCGCCCTGACAATCATCGCCTTGTTTGCCCGCCGAACTGCTCGCTTCGCGTAAACGCGTCTCGCCTTTAATAAACGTCCGGTTCTGTGTAATCTGTCGGCAAACACCATGGAACAACCGACAGTTGCTGACATCTTTCGTCGCGCGCAGGCGTTGCGCCGCGAACATTCTGATTACACTTTGGCTCAGCTCAAGGATCTTTTGGTTCGAGAGTACACCGGCGCGCCATTTCCGCCGCTGCACAACTTGACGATTCCCGAGCAGGACGCGCGCGCGCCCGAAGAAGACTGGAGTGCGGGCTTGCCGATCGTGCGTCGCGGAATTCAGTTTCAGGACTGGAAGGAAGTCGTTGACGGCATCCTGATCAGTCTCGAACAAACCGAAAACTACGAACGCGAACGCGGACCGGAAGGTAGTCGAGACGACTGGCACGATCGCAGTGTCGGTATCAGTGAAGCGGTCGCGAAAGGCGTTGGCAAGTGGATGCCGGACGAGTTGGTGGCATTGGCTGAACGGCAGGCGAAGAAATGAACTTTGAGCTTTGTACTTTGAGCTTAGTACTTAGTGCTTTGTACAAAGAACAAAGTTCAAAGATCAAAGAACAAAGTTCGAAGGTCAAAAGATGAGTTTTCTCGACAAAATGTTCGTGGACCCGAAATACCAAACGACCGATCCGCGTAAGCCGGAAGAGATCGAGGATCCCGAGATCATCATCAGTCCCGACACGCACCGCGAGAAGCGTCTGCCGCCGGGCCAGTCGCGCACGAAGAAGTGGCCCGTGCTCGACGCGCACGGAACGCCGAATGTTGATTTGGCGAATTGGGAGTTTGAAATTGACGGGCTCGTCGAGCATCCGATGAAGTGGTCGCTCGATGAGTTTATGCAGCTTCCGCCGGTGCGCGTTTATGCCGACTTTCATTGCGTCACGCGCTGGTCGCGGCTCGACAATGTTTGGAGCGGCGTCTCAACACGCGAGATCGCGAAGCTCGTGGGTATCAAACCGGAAGCGAAGTTTGTTCTCGCTTTGGCTTACGACTACGGTTGGACCACCAACGTACCGCTCGAATACTTTCTGAAAGAGGATTCGCTTTTCGCGTGGGCGCATGACGGACAGCCAATCGAACCCGAGCACGGTGGACCAGTGCGTTTGATCATTCCGCAGCTCTACGCATGGAAGTCGGCGAAGTGGGTGCGAGGCGTGCGCTTTCTGCAGGAAGATCAGGCGGGTTTTTGCGAACAGGGCGGTTACCACATGCGCGGCGTGCCGTGGGGACCCGGTGACGGCGAAAGATTCCGGTGGTCGTAGAAAAGAAAGAAAATATAGGTCGTGAAAAAGCAATATAGGTCCTATAAGTCCTATAGGACCTATTTTTTACTATGGTAGTGCCCAAAGACGCCGCCGCGGTGATTCTTCTGCGGCAAGATACCGATCCACAAAACCCTGAGGTTTTCTGGGTAAAGCGCAGCGAAAAGCTCGCATTTCTCGGCGGCTATCACGCGTTTCCCGGCGGCCAGATCGACGCAACCGACGCCGAGGTCGACGTAAGAAATTCGCCCGACGCCACCACGTCCGCGATGATCAGCGGCGCCGCGCGCGAACTGTTTGAAGAGCTGGGTGTGTTAGCCGTTCGCGGCGGCGAAACACTCACCAAGGGCCAACGCGCTTCAATTCTCGACGATCTCGAGTCGGGTCGAATGTCGTGGCCCGCACTCCTGAAGCACTACGAACTATTTCTCGACGCCAACGACTTCACCTACGTTGGACGTTGGGTCACCCCACCATTCAACGCACGCCGCTTCGACACGTGGTTCTTTCTGGTTAACTGCCCTAGCAAACAGGAACCGTATTTAACCGCCGGCGAGTTGGACGACGGCGAATGGATCACCGCCGCGGAAGCTTACGATCGCTGGCTGCACGATCAAGTCGTCGCCGTACCCCCGACGTTGCACGCGCTGCGCACGATCGCCGGCGGTCTCACACCCGATCTCGTCGAACGTTTTCTTTCAAACATCAACGCGCAAGGCGAGATTGCGCGGCGCATCACGTTTCGGCCTAACTACATCTGTTTTCCAGTGCGCACGCCGACGCGTCCGCCGGCGACGCACACCTGCTGCTACCTGATTCATACGTCGCAGGAGATGCTGGTTGTCGATCCCGGTTCGCCTTACGAAGACGAGCAACAGGCACTGGCCGAGTGCATCGACGAGATGATCGCGGAAGGACGGCGCGTGCGCGAAATTATCATTACGCACCTGCACCCGGATCACGTCGGCGGCGTTAATGCTTTGAAAGCCCATCTCGGCGGCGACGTTCCGGTCGCGACTCATCGGCAAACCGCTGAGGCGCTTACCGATATTCAGATCGATCGACTAATAGAAGACGGCGACGTAATCACTCTCGAAGGCGACCCACAGATTCGCTTAACGGCCATGCACACGCCCGGACACGCGCGCGGTCATCTTTGTTTTCACGACGCAGATCGTGGCGCGTTGTTAACGGGCGACAACATCCTGGGCGTCGGCTCGGTGCTGATCGATCCGCCCGAAGGCAACATGCGCGACTATCTCGATTCACTTCAGCGGATGCGCTCGCTGCCCAACCTGTCGGTGTTGTTTGGCGGCCACGGACCGGCAGTCGCGACGCCCTACAAAAAGATCGACGAGTACATCTCGCACCGGCTCGAACGCGAGCAAAACATTCTCGAAGCGGTTAAAGACGGCGCGACAAATCCGGAACAAATTGTTGCGAAGGTCTACACGGATGTATCCCCGAAAGCGTACCCCATGGCCGAGCGCGCAGTGCTCGCGCACCTGGAGAAGTTGCGCGAAGACGGGGCGATTTAGGTAGAATCTCTCCCACCTAAAACCATGGAATACGCAAGAACCCTTCGCGAACTCAAAGCGGCCAGGTATCAAACTCGCTCGGTCAAAGACGAACTGCGCGATAACCTGATCAAAAAACTACGCGCTGGCGAGAAACTGTTTCCCGGCATCGTCGGTTACGACGACACTGTAATTCCGCAACTCGTCAACGCAATTCTGTCGCGTCACAACATCATCCTGCTCGGCCTGCGCGGCCAGGCGAAGAGCCGCATCATTCGACAACTGACCGATCTGCTCGATGATCGCGTGCCGATAATCGCCGGTTCGGAAGTGAACGACGATCCGTTTCATCCGATCTCGGCTTACGCACGACAGACGCTCGAACAAAACGGCGACGCGACAAGCATCGCGTGGATCGATCGCGACGCTCGCTTCGTCGAAAAACTCGCCACGCCTGACGTGACTGTTGCCGACATCATCGGCGACGTCGATCCGATCAAAGCGGCGAAGGGCGGTCACCTGCTGAGTGATGAGCTGACGATTCATTACGGTCTGCTGCCGCGCGCGAATCGCGGCATTTTCGCGATCAACGAGTTGCCCGATCTCGCCGGCAAGATTCAGGTCGGACTTTTCAACATCATGCAGGAAGGCGACGTGCAGATTAAGGGTTATCCCGTGCGTCTGCCGCTCGACGTGATGCTCGTGTTCTCCGCGAATCCGGAAGACTACACGGCGCGCGGCAAGATCATCACGCCGTTGAAAGATCGCATCGGCTCCGAGATCATGACGCACTACGCGAAAGAGTTACCGATGGCGGTCGAGATCACGCGTCAGGAAGCATGGACCAACCGTTCAGCGCGTAGCGAAGTGATCGTGCCGGAGTTTATCCGAGAAGTGGTCGAACAGATCGCGTTCGAGGCACGTGAAGATAATCACGTCGATAAACATTCCGGTGTTTCGCAACGCATGCCGATCACGGTCATGGAATCCGTGGTGTCGAATGCCGAGCGTCGCTCATTACTTACAGACGAGGAACCGATCGTGCCGCGTATCGCCGACGTTTACGCCGCGATTCCTTCGATGACCGGCAAGATGGAACTCGAATACGAAGGCGAACAACTCGGCGCGCATCGCATCGCGCGCGAGTTGATCAAACGCGCGGCGGGCGAGATCTTCGAAGGCTACTTCGTCGGCATCGACTTCACCCGCGCAGTGCAATGGTTTGATGAAGGAAACAAACTGTTACTGACCGACACCGCGTCCGCCGAAGAGTGCAAGACGTTGTTAGACGCTGTGCCGGAACTGTGGGAGACTGCGGCAATTCCGTTTGACTTTCGCTCGGGCGACACGGCGAAGCTCGTCGCGGCGTGCGAGCTGGTGCTCGAAGGTCTCTACGCGGAAAACAAGATCAGCCGCAACGAAGAAGGCACTTACACCGCCGTCACGAAAGCGCGAAAAGATCGCCGCGGCATGATCTACGACGATCTGACAGAAACAGGAAAATACAGTTAAACCATCCACAGATTACACACAGAATCTGCGTAATCTGTGGATGGATTTCATAAGTCGAAAATGAAATTTACCCGTTACTCGAAATTCAAGGGCTTCGACGTGTCGTCTATCAATCTCGGCGAGTTGATGGACAGCATGTCTGACGCTCTGCTCGATTCGGGTTACGACGATGATTACTACTGGACGCGCCAAAGCCGGCAGACTGACACGTCGCTCGACGCGCTGCGTCGCGCACTGCTTCAGGCGCTCATGGACAAGGGACTCGTGAGCGAGCACCAGATCCGTGAAATGCTCGCCGAGAACGAAAACAAATTTCAGGGCTCGCTGCTCGAGCAGTTGTTGAATCAACTGATCGAACGTCTTGTTGAAGAAGGTTACTTGACGCTTCACGCCGAGGAGCCGCAACAGAACCCGGAACAACAGCAAGGACTCTTCGGCGGGCAAGGCGAGATGTCGGAGCCGTTGCCGCGCGACGTGCGCTTCGAAGTCACTGAAAAAGGTCTGGACTTTCTCGGTTACAAAACGCTGCGAAATCTGCTCGGAAGTTTCGGCAAAAGCGCGGCCGGACGTCACGACACGACTTATTTATCCACCGGCGTCGAGGCCGCAGCGGCGAGTAAACGTTACGAGTTTGGCGACACGATTAATCTCGACGTCAACTCGACGCTGCTCTCGGCCATTCAACGCGAAGGCTTGCAGGTTCCGCTCAATCTCGAGTACCAGGATCTTTACGTTCATCAGTGTGACTACCAATCATCCTGCGCGACGGTCGTGATGCTCGACTGTTCCCACTCGATGATTCTTTACGGTGAGGATCGATTCACGCCGGCGAAGAAAGTCGCGCTCGCGATGTCGCACTTGATCCGCACGCAGTATCCCGGCGACTCGCTCAAGGTCGTTCTCTTTCACGACGGCGCTGAAGAGTTGCCGCTCGCGAAGCTTGCGACCACCCACGTCGGGCCTTATCACACGAACACCGCTGAAGGTTTGCGTCTCTCGCGCCGCTTGTTGCAAGCACAACGCAAGGAGATGAAACAGATCGTGATGGTCACGGACGGCAAACCAACCGCGTGTTATGTAGGACAGGCTTCCGACACCGGACGGCCCGGCAAGAGTGGCGCTCCTGCTGCGAGGCGACTCTACAAAAACTCGATGGGCGGCGATCCGTTGGTGATGTCCGAGACGTTCAAAGAGGTTCAGGCCTGCCGCAAAGCCGGTATAATGATCAACACATTCATGCTGGCGAGCGATTATTATCTGGTGGATTTCGTCAAGCAGATGTCCGCAATGACCAATGGCAAGGCTTACTTTGCCAACCCCGGCAATCTTTCGCAGTTTGTGCTCATAGATTTTCTGCGCCGGCGTACTCGGCGCGTCAGATAGTTTCCTAAATCGCCTCTCAATTTGTCTCTCCATGCGCGAGTTGAAACGAGCTCGGGATGCACAGAACCAGCGGTCACGCCGTCACCGCATTTTCCTGCCTTACCTGATCCTGCTGCTCGGTCTTGCTTTCACGTCCATTGTTTACTACTACTTTTCCAAACTCACACTCGAACAAGACCAAAGCCGTTTTCAAAAGAACGTCCAGGAACTTCACGATCGCATCAGACTGAAAGTCGAAACCTCGATCACCTTGCTGCGCGCTGGAACCGGTTTGTTCGCCGCGAGCGATGAAGTCGCACCAGCCGAGTTTTATCGCTTCGTGCAGCAGCTCGACTTGCAGAAGAACTATCCCGGCATTCAAGCCATCGGGTTTTCAAAGCGATTCACAGAAGCCGAGAAAAATGAGCTGGTGCAGCGGATGCGCCAGACAGTTTCTGAGGACTTCAACGTCCAGCCCGATGGACCACGCGGTGACTACACCGCGATCATTTACATCTTTCCACTCGGAAATCGAAACGAGAAGGCGCTCGGTTTCGACATGTTTTCCGATCCCGTCCGGCGGCAGGCGATGGAACAGGCGCGCGACACGGGTCTGCCCGCGGCTTCAGGGCGAGTGCGGTTGGTCCAGGAGCCGGACAACGATGAGGAGCAGCCGGGCTTTCTGATCTATGCGCCGGTCTATCGCAATGGAGCGGCTCTCACGTCTGTCGAGGAACGGCGTCAAGCGCTCGTCGGTTATGTTTACAGTCCGTACCGGATCGACGACTTTCTCGGTCCGATCACTTCCGCACGAAGCGACGTAACGATTCAGATTTACGACGGCAACGAAATAAAAGGCACGGCGTTCCTGCACGGCACTCCTACTGGTCCACCTCCGAATGATCTTCGTTTCACTAAGACCGAAACGCTTAGCGTCGCCGGCCGTGCGTGGACCTTGAGTTACGCAGTCACGCCTTCGTTTGAACGCGGCTCGAGTCGTCCTTTGTTGAAGTACACGATCATTGTCGGTGTGCTGCTCAGTTTTCTCTTCTTTGCACTCACGCGCGCTGAGATAGCGGCGCGCTCTCGTGCTGAAAAATCTGCGAAAGAAGTCAGAGAGTCGGAAACGGCGATCAACGAAGCGAACGCGCGTGCGCTGTTGCAATACGAACGGTTGCTCGAACGCATTGCGAGCCTCTCGCAGGTTTTGGGAACGGCGCGTGAGTTGAGCACGATCTTTCGTGGTCTGCGTGAGTTCACGAACGTTTCTGTTCCGTGCGATGGTTTTTTTGTTTCGCTTTACGATCCGGTTCGCGACGTTCGCACCGCGTGCTACGGCTGGGGCGACGGCCAGGAGATCGACGTTTCGCAATTACCGCCGATGCCGGTGACCCAGCGTGGTCCAAATAGTCGCGCTGTGCGCACCGGGGAAGTAGTTATAACCAACGATTACATGCGCGCGACCAGTGCAAATCTTTCGGTGATCGTTGGTGAAGACAATGGTTTGCGTCCCGAGTCTTCGCTCGCGGTGCCGATGGCGGTGATGGGCCGGATCATCGGCACGATTGAAGTGCAGAGTTACGAACAGCAGGCTTACCAACAGCAACACGTCACGGCAATGAGCATGGCCGCGAACTTAACAGCCGTGGCGATTGAAAACGTTCGGCTGCTGAAACTCGAACGCACCGCACGCGAAGCCGCTGAAGAATCAAACCGTCTGAAAGACGAGTTTCTCGCAACCGTTTCGCACGAACTGCGCACGCCGCTGACTGCGATTCTCGGTTGGGCGCGGCTTCTGGAAGACGGCACGCTCGATCAAACGATGACGCAGCAGGCTGTCGACACGATCTGGCGCAACGCGAAAGCGCAGGCGCAGATCGTTGACGACATACTCGACGTGTCGCGCATCATCACCGGCAACTTGTACATCGATCTGCATCCGATCGAAGTCGCGCCGGTGGTCCAAAATGCGATCAACGTCGTGCGTCCGACTGCCGATGCGAAAGGCATACGCATCGAAACGCAAATCGAAAACATACCGGCGATGATTTCCGGCGATGCTAACCGGCTTCAGCAAGTGATCTGGAATCTGTTGTCAAACGCGGTGAAGTTTACAAACAACGGCGGGCGCGTGACCGTGAAAGTCACGCAAGCGAATGCGGCGGTCGAGATCAGCGTGACCGACACCGGCCAGGGAATTTCGCGTGAGTTCATGCCGTACGTGTTCGATCGTTTTAGCCAGGCTGACAGCACGACGACGCGGCATCACGGCGGACTCGGACTCGGTTTGGCGATCGCGCGGCATCTCGTCGAAATACATGGCGGGACGATCCGCGCGGCAAGTCGTGGCGAAGGCCAGGGCGCAACGTTTACGATCACGTTGCCGTTGCTCGATTCGAAGGTGGAAACACTCGAGCCGGTTACGGATAAGAGTCTGGCGTATGCGGCGCAGATGTTGTCGGGCGTTAACGTGCTGCTTGTGGATGACGATTCGGACACGTTGAAATTGATGGCGACCGCGTTGACGAGGAGACAAGCGAACGTCACTGCGGTATCTTCCGCAGGAGAGGCGATGCAGGCCATCAGGCAGCAGCGGCCGGACGTGCTCGTTTCGGACATTGCGATGCCGGACGAAGACGGTTACGGTCTGATTGAAAAAGTGCGATTGCTGGAGGATGGGGAAACCCAGAATATTCCGGCAGTGGCGATCACGGCATATGCGAAGGAAGAAGATCGGGAGCGAGCGTTGGCGTCTGGTTTTCAAATCTATCTCGCGAAACCGATCGAGTTGCGGGAGTTGGTGTCGGTAGTGGCGCGCGCGGCGCGTAGAGACTTTTAAGTATGTCGTTTATACGGGTGGATGATATTCAGTTGGCGTACACGGACGCGGGGCTTGGTCTGCCGGTCGTGTTGTTGCACGGTTATCCTTTCAACCGGACGTTGTGGAACGAACAGACGAGCGCGTTGAGTAACAGTTATCGCGTGATCACGCCGGACTTGCGCGGGCACGGTGAGAGTGATGCTTCGCCGGGCGCGGCGACTATGAATCGCATGGCGCAGGACGTCGCGGCGCTGTTGGACCATCTGGAGATTTCTCGCGCTGTTGTTGGCGGGCTGTCGATGGGTGGTTATGTCGCGCTTGCGTTCTACAAACAGTTTCGCTCGCGTGTGCGCGCGTTGGTGCTGGCTGACACGCGCGCGCAGGCTGATACTGAAGAAGGAAAACAAACGCGTCATCAACAGGCGGAGAAAGCGTTGGCTGAAGGAATGGCGGGGATCGCGGATTCGATGTTGCCGAAGCTTTTGACGCCGGAGACGGTGAGTAAGCGGCCCGAGGTGGTGAAGCGCGTGCGCGATATGATGTTGAAGACGAAACCTGAAGGCGCTGCGGGCGCGTTGTTGGGAATGGCGGAGAGAGACGATCAAACGTCGCTGCTGTCGCAGATCTCGTGTCCCACGTTGATTCTGGTTGGACAGGAAGATCAGATCACGCCGGTGAAGGATAGTGAGAAGATGCACCGTGAGATTGCGGGGTCAAGGTTAGTGGTAATCGAGAATGCCGCGCACGTTTCGAATCTCGAACGCACGGAGCAATTCAACGAAGAGCTGACGCGGTTTTTGAAGCAGTTTTGAGGCGCGTTTTGAGTTCAACCTTTAGGTTGTTCTTAATAAGAGCAAGCTAAAGCTTGAACTCAGAACACTAGACCAAGATGCAGAGTCACAAGAAGTTTACGATTGAAGAGCGTGTGCGCTGGGGCGACGTCGACGCGGCGCGCATTATTTTTTACGGCGCTTACATTCACTTCTTCGAGTTTGCCGAGACGGAACTGTTTCGCGAAGCTGGTCTCGCTTACGGCGAGATGTTTGACGAACTTAAGATCTGGTTGCCGCGCGTGCATCTCGAGTGTGACTTTCGTCGCGCGGCCCGGCTGGACGATCTGTTGGAAGTTAGTGTTTACGTCGGACGCTTCGGGACGAAGTCGATGAAGCTCAATTTTGAAGTGCGGCGCAAAGGCGAAGCGGAACTGATCGCGACGGCGCATTTCGTTTTGGCCGCGGTCAATCAGGACACGTTTGAAACGGTCCCGATTCCGGCTGAACTGCGCGAACGGCTCGCGCCATACAACGCAAACGAAGAATGACTCAGAACATCGAAGGTTTGGACGAGAATCGGATCGAGCGCGATCCGATCAAACAATTTCAGCTCTGGTTCGACGAGGCGATCGCCGCGAAGCTGCCAATGCCGGACGCGATGAACCTCGCGACCGTCACGCCTGATGGACGCCCGACCGCGCGCATGGTTTTGTTGAAACAGGTAGACGTTGACGGGTTCGTTTTCTTCACGAACTACCAGAGCTCAAAAGCGCGGCAGCTCGACATCAATCCGTACGCGGCGCTTGTTTTCTATTGGTCACAATTCGAACGCCAGGTGCGCGTCGAAGGAAAGGTCGCGAAGACGTCTGCTGAAGAGTCGGCTGCATACTTTAAGACTCGTCCGCGTGAGAGCCAGATCGGCGCGTGGGCGTCGCCGCAAAGCGAAGTGATCTCGGCGCGCGACGTTCTCGAACAGCGCGCGCACGAGTTAGCGGATAAGTATTGCGATCGTGAAATAGATTGTCCGGCACACTGGGGTGGGTTTCGTTTGAAACCAGACAGAATCGAATTTTGGAAAGGGCGCGTCGGACGTTTGCACGACCGGATTCTCTACGAGCTTCAGCCTGACGACACCTGGACCATCAAACGGCTCGCGCCGTGAGCGTCAGAAGAGCCGCGAGAAGAAGCGAATTCCGATGATCCTCATCTCCGAACCTTCGCGGATCACTGCGTAGTCGCCGATCTGGTAGTACTCGTCCTTTTCACTCAACACTCGGCCTTTGCTGTAGTACGTGATCGGCTTAACGACGTAGTTCTGCGGCACTTCGATAGGCTTGGTAAGGCTGGTCTTAAAATTAAGAATGCGCCGCGCGGCCGCCGGTTCGTTGGTTAAGTAGGTTCGAAGTTCCTCGATGTCCTGTTTGAGCAGATCAGTGTACGAACGAAACTCCTCGATCGTGCGGGGTTTCCCGCGATCGTAAATAGCCTTGATTCGCTCCGGCAGAGACGCTTCCTTCTTTTCCTCGTCTATCAGCAACAAAGTCAAAAACAGAAGCTGCGTCTGGTTCTTATAAACTGCAACCAGGGTTGCATCGTCGACGCTCGTCAGATCAAGATCGCCAAACTCTCCTTCGGCAATCGCAATCGCTCGCCGGCGCGCGGGGTCCTTCGTGAAGGTGGCTTCAAACGCACGATCGAAATCCAGGTCCTCGGCCATCAATTGCTGAAATCGGTTGACGACCTGGTAAGCTTCAATCACGTCTTTCGGCTGCTTCACTTTTTGCGCTTGTGTCTGTGAATGTCCCGCCAAAACGAGCATCAAGCCGAGCACCACAAACATCAGCGGACGCAGCGCACTTTTAACAAGTTTCTTCTTCAAATCGACGTAGCCTTGTTCGCCTGCCACCAACTCTCCCAACACGCGCTTGACTCCTCGATGTCCTTTCGCAAACTCGATCATGCGTTCAGTGAACGGCGCGCCGAAGAAGTTTCCGTAAAAGCGCCGGCGCATCTGTGCAGCGCGGCGCAATTCGGCGCCGAAATCTTTGCGCCAACTCGTTTCGTAACTCGGCACATTCCCTTCAGAGTAAGCTTCCGCAAATAACTCCGCCGAACGTAACGCGTAATAGATGCCTTCGCCGGTCACCGGATCTGCGAAACCCGCGGCGTCGCCGAGCAACGCCCAGTTGTTGCCACAGACGGTTCGGTTGTCCCACGTTGTGGCTGAAAGTCCGGGGATGCGTGCTGCGTAACGTTCAGCAGTTGAACGCAGATGATCCCGAATCGCCGCTGTTTCGCTCGACGTGGTTTCTTCTTTCCAGAAGTTAACTTTGGCGTCTTCGCGTTGGTGGTAGTAGTTGATCATGAAACGCCAAAGCAGGTCGTCGAGCGGCTGATGTTCGAAAGCGTCCTGTGTCGTCGCGATCCCGAAGGAAATGTGATCCGGACGTGGAAACGCCCACGCGTATCCGACCCAACGCGGCAGAAACGCAACGACCGTTTGCGCCGCTCCATTCGCAGGCAACGGTGCGCGATAACCAAAAGCGACTTCCATGTCGGAAGGCGAAAGTGGACCAGCGAGCATTTTGGCGACGCCGCTGTTTGCGCCGTCGGCGCCGACGAGCACCGAACCGGACCACTCGCCCGATTCGCCTGACAGGCTCCAGCCGTTCTCGGTCTGCTTTGTTTTTCTGGCAGAAATCTTTTCGGCGAACACTTGCGCGCCGGCGTCGCGCGCGCGGTCGCGTAAGTACCCGTCAAACACCACGCGCGAATAAACCGCGAACGGTTCTTCCAGTTGCAAATGGAGTCTTTTGCCGGAAGGTGAATAAAGATCTAGCTCGTCGATCGTGCGGCCCACTGCGTTTAGCAAGTTAGGCCAGGCTTTCAAAGCCTTTGCCGTCACACCGCCGCCGCAGGGCTTCGGTTCCGCGGGTGGGCGGCCGTCAAACAGCGCGACATTCGCGCCGCGGCTCGCAAGTAGTTCAGCCGCGAAGGACCCGGCTGGCCCGGCGCCGACAATAAGCAGATCGAATTGGCTCATCGAATCAATTGTTACACTCGCCTGTCGGAGCTAGAATAACAGCCGTCCCTCTCAAACAGCGAAGCGCGCAGCATGACCAACGAGAGCAGTTGCCTAGTTTTCTCCGGCATTGCCCCGCATCCGCCGATCATGGTCCCAGAGGTCGGACGCGAGTCGATAGCCGCCGTGCGCCAATCCATCGAAGCGATGGCTTTGCTCACCGAGCGAGTAATCGCCAGCGGCGCGGAGACGGTCATACTGATCTCGCCGCACGCGCCGCTCGAGATGGATTCCTTTGTCGCTTACGAAGGGCCGGAAGTTTACGGCGACTTCGCAAACTTTCACGCGCCTGAGACGAGCGTGTCTGCGCCACTCGATCGCGAACTCCTCGCGGCGATCACGGTTTCCTCCAGGTGCGAGAACTTTCGCATTTCGACCTTGCCTGATACGGATCTCGATCACGGGATCACCGTGCCGCTTTACTTCCTGCTGCGAAATGGTTGGCAAGGGAAAGTCGTGGCGCTCGGTTACAGCTTCCTTTCAAACGACGATCACATTCGTTTTGGGCGTTGCATCAAGAAGGCGATCGATCTGCTTGGACGGCCGGTCGGTTTTATTGCCAGTGGTGACTTGAGTCACCGGCTCGCGCCACATGCTCCAGCAGGTTTCAATCCGAGTGCGCACGTGTTCGACGAAACGGTTGTCGCTGCGCTGCGCGCGAACGATCCGCAGGCGATTGTCGACATTGATTTCAACTTGCGGAAGCTTGCCGGGGAGTGCGGGTTTAGATCGATGCTGGTGGCGATCGGCGCGAGCACCAGTTTGCCGTTGGCGTGCGAAGTGATGAATTACGAGGCACCGTTTGGCGTTGGCTATCTCGTCGCTCAGTTGATCAATCAACGTGGAGAATCGAGACCGGAGGATTTGCCCCGGCTGGCGCGTGACGCGGTGGAAGCTTTTACTCGTTCGGGAGAGATTTTGCAGCCGCCGCGTGAAGCGCCGGCAGGCTTACTGTCTACGCGTGCGCCTTGTTTCGTCTCGCTCAAAACACTCGACGGTGAGTTGCGCGGTTGCATCGGAACCATCGAAGCGGCGAAAGACAGTTTGGCCCAGGAGATCGTCGCTAATGCGATCAGCGCAGCCATGAACGATCCGCGGTTCGAACCCGTGACCGAAGATGAATTGCCGAATTTGCGCTACTCGGTTGATGTGCTGCTGCCGGCGGAAGAGACGGTTTTGGACGGACTCGATCCGGCAAAGTTTGGCGTGATTGTAGAAGATGAAACGAGCGCGCGGCGTGGTTTGTTGTTGCCGGATATTCCGGGCGTGGAGAGTGCGGAACAGCAGGTCGAGATCGCCATGCGCAAGGCGGGTATACAGCCGGGTACACCCATCAGGCTCTGGCGTTTCAAAGTCGAGCGTTTTCGTGAGCCGCAAAAAGGCACAAATGAGTAGTTAGCTACTTGTGCTTCTTTGTGGCTAAACGTCCAGGTTTCGCACGTCGAGCGCGTTGTCTTCGATGAACTTCCGGCGCGGCTCGACAGCGTCGCCCATCAGCACTGTGAAGATCTCATCTGTTTCGACCGCATCATCGACTCTGACTTCCAGCAGCGTTCGCTTTTCGGGATTCATCGTTGTTTCCCAAAGCTGATCCGGGTTCATCTCGCCCAAGCCCTTGTAACGCTGGATCGACAAGTCTTTCTTCGCTGCGGCCAAAACCTTGTCGAGCAGCGCCTCACGCGTGGGCACTTCCTCGCTGCTTCCGTTTTCGCCGGAAACAAAAGGCGCAGCCAGTTCGTCTTCGAGCGACTTGAAGAGATCAACAGCTTGTTGGAATTCGACGTAGCTGGCGAAGTTCCAATCGACAATGATGTTCACTCCGGTGCTCGTCACGGTTTCGATTTCCCAAAGGCCGTGTTCTTCGTCAGGCGTCAACTCGGTTTTGTAACCGGCCTTGTGCAGAGCACCTTCGACCTTCGCCATTAAATCTCCGTCCTGAAACACCTTGCGCAAGTTCAGCCCTTCTTTGCGCAGGATTCCTTTGCGTCCGCTCAGGGTTTCGAGCAGGATGCCGAGCATTTGGGAGTCGCCGGCGAGGCGCCGCGCAGCGCGTTCACAGTAACGTTTAAAATCGACCATACGCTCCAGCGCTCTCGCGAGCTCGCGGCCCTCAATCGCCTGGTTGGCTCCAGCGGATTTCACGCTCATGTCGCTCGTTGCCGCACGCATCAGATAACGAATCATCGAGCCTTCGTCTTTGATGTACTCCTCTTTCTTACCCCGCTTTACCTTAAACAACGGGGGCTGTGCGATATAGACGTGGCCGTTCTCGACCAGCGCTGGCATCTGCCGGTAGAAGAAGGTCAAAAGGAGCGTGCGGATATGCGAGCCGTCGACGTCGGCGTCCGTCATCAGGATTATCTTGTGATAACGGAGCTTACTGAGGTCGAAGTCGTCCTTGCCGATGCCGGTACCGAGCGCGGTGATGAGCGATTTGATTTCGCTGTGACCGAGCATTTTGTCGAAACGGGCTTTCTCGACGTTGAGAATCTTGCCCTTCAGCGGCAGGATGGCCTGGTTCTTTCGATCGCGTCCCTGTTTGGCGGAACCGCCGGCGGAATCACCCTCGACGATGTAGATCTCGGAGAGTGCCGGGTCGCGTTCCTGACAGTCTGCCAGTTTGCCCGGTAACATGCTGGAACCCATTGCGCCTTTGCGGACGATTTCCCGCGCCTTGCGCGCCGCTTCGCGAGCACGTGCGGCGTCGAGCGCCTTGCCGACGATCTTTCGCGCTACAGGCGGATTCTGCTCGAAAAACTCAGTCAGACGGTCGTTCAAAAACGACTCAACCGCGCCCTTAACGTCTGAATTGAGTTTTCCCTTTGTCTGACCTTCAAACTGCGGCTGCGGCAGTTTTACCGAGATTACTGCGACGAGTCCCTCGCGCACGTCGTCGCCGGTCAGCGAGCCTTTAAAATTCTTCGCCAGCCCGGAAGACTGCGCGTAGGCATTGATCGTTCTGGTGAACGAAGACCGGAAGCCCGACAGGTGCGTGCCGCCGTCAACCGTGTTGATGTTGTTGGCAAACGAATACACCTTCTCGTCGTAGCCGTCGTTGTACTGAATGGCCACTTCGATTGACAGATTGTCCGATTCCCGCTCGAAATAGATCGGCTTGTCGTGAAGCGTGGTCTTGTTCTTGTTCAGGTGCTTCACAAACTCGGCAATGCCGCCCTTGTAGTAGAACTCGTGCCCGCGCTCCGGCTCTTCACGTTCGTCCTTGATCGTGATGCGAATGCCTTTGTTGAGAAACGCTTTCTCACGTAACCGCTCCGACAGTTTGTCGAAACTGAAAGACGTCTCGGTAAAGATCTGCGAATCGGGTTTGAAGGTGATCTTCGTGCCGCGTCTGCGCGTCTTGCCGGTCGGTTGCAGTGGCGCTACGGGAATGCCACGTGTGTATTCCTGCTCGTAGGTCCTTCCGTCGCGCCAAATCTCGAGGTGCAGATTCTCGGAAAGGAAGTTGACGCACGATACGCCGACGCCGTGCAGACCGCCGGAAACTTTATAAGCGTTTGAATCGAATTTGCCGCCGGCGTGCAGCTTGGTCATCACGACCTCAGCCGCCGACTTCTTTTCTTTCTTTATATCGTCAACCGGAATGCCACGCCCGTTATCAATAACTGTGATCGAATTGTCTAAATGAATCGCTACCTCAACCGTATCGCAATACCCTGCCAGCGCTTCGTCAATCGAATTGTCGACCACTTCATAAACAAGATGGTGAAGGCCAATCTCACCGGTCGAACCGATGTACATCGCCGGCCGTTTACGAACGGCCTCACGGCCCTCAAGAATAGTGATCGAGGACGAGTCGTACGACTGGCCCTTTCTGGTGTCTGTTGGTCCTGCTGTTGACAATCTACTCTCCTAACTACCCAGCTCTACTAGCAACATTTAAGCAAAGAGGGATTTGGCCGAAACGTCAGTTGTGGTCTGACTGCTTCGGACCTGGCCATCTTCGATTTCATATACATTCGCCCTTGAAAAGAACCCTTCAACATGACTCCGCTTTGAGGTTGTGATGAAGGTTTGGGTGCGATTTTCAAGGTATTCCAGAAGGTGTCTGATCCTCTCCTCATCCAGTTCGGCATCAACATCGTCGATAACGAAAACCGGATGATGATTTGCGCTGGAATTATACAACGAAATCGCTGCTAAGTCTAATAGTAACAATGCGCTACGCTGTTGTCCGGAGCTTCCGTAAACGCGTATTTCGCGGCTGTCCAATAGAATCTCCCAATCGTCCCGGTGCGGACCGATAAGCGCGTGTCCCGCAGCCACTTCCGCCGCCACTCTGAGCGCGATTCTGGAGCGCAACAGCGACTCGTAATCCGTTAGATTGCCTTTGCCCTCGAGTGATGAAACATAGCGCGTATGAATGTCGCGGCGATCGAAGAGTTGTCGTTCGAGCACAACGTTTAGACCGTTCACATACTGTTCGCGTTCACGATGTATTTGCGTTGCGAGTTGGACCAGTTGATCGTTCCACGGCGCCAGCAGATCTTCAGTCTTTTCCAAACTGAACTCGCCTTCATTCGCGAGCTGCAAGACGCGATTCTTCTGTTTGATTACTTTGCCGTAGTCGGCGATCGTTTTCAGATACGCTGGTCTGATTGAAGAGATACCACGGTCGAGAAATCTTCGCCGCGCTTCAGGCACGCCGCGCACTACTTCTAGATCGGCCGCGGTGAATGAGAAGACTTGAAGTTGAGTGAGATAGCGAACGAGAGTTTCTCGTTTGCCGTTAACGAAGATCGTCTTTGAGTTGTCCTGAAGTGTGACTTGCAGATCTCGCTCGAGATCTGCGCCGGTTGTAACCTTGCCGCGAATCACCGCGAGGTGTTCGCCGAATCGTAGTGCTTCCTGGAGACGTTGTGTGCGAAAGGATTTTGTACGGGCCAGGATATGGATCGCTTCCAACCAGTTTGTCTTACCCTGACCGTTATTACCGTAGATGATATTGAGCCGAGATCCCCACTCAATCTTCCCACTGAGGTTCCTGAAATTTGTCGCTTCAATTGCAGCGAGCCGCATTCAGGGATATTAGCACCATTGACACGCAAAAGACCCGAGAGTAGGCTACGCGCGTTGTCGTACTTTCAAGTCCTCGTCGCTTCGCCTCAACCTTACTCAAGGAGCGCCCGTTGAATGAAAATCTCGGAACTCTTAATCGTCGCGCTGGTCTACGTTGCCAGTGTAACCGTGGCTTACCTGGTCCTCTCCTCTTATCAACCGCAGAGCGTGGATTTTGCTTTGGGTTTGGGTGCTATCGTCGGTTCCGAGATAGCAGCGGTGCTTTATCACCGCAGAGAATCCGCCACAGCGCCTTTCTCAGTTAAAGCGACTGTGGGGTTGTTAATGGCCTTCCTTTGTGTAATTCAAGGTGGCCTCTTTCAGGTGTTGTGGGGTTGGTTTAAGTATCCGGAAATTTCTATTTCAATTGGAGCGGTCGGAACTTTCATAGGGCCGTTTTTGTTCTACGGCATCATGCAAAACGCGATGAACAAATCCAAAGCAAAACGCGCGAAATGACGCGCGCGCATTTTCAAATACGCATCGGCATCACCACGTACTTGTAATCGAGATCGCCGTTCTCTGCCGGTTGCAGTTGTGCTTGTGAGTTGCCGTCTTTGAACTCGAAGGCGATCTTTGCGTCGCCGATTACGTTGAGAAACTCCTGGAGGTATTGGGCGTTGAAGCCGATGTCGGTGACGTCGCCGGCGTAGTCGGTTTGCAGGGTCTCGTTTGCTTCACCTTCTTCGGCGTTCTGCGAGCTGATGACGAGTTGATTTGGCTCGAGGTGGAAGCGGATGGCGTGCGATCTTTCGTCAGCCATCAGGGCCACGCGGCGAATCGCATGATTCAAGAGGCTGCTGTTGAACTCGACGGATTTATCGTTGTTCTTCGGCATAACCATTTCGTAATTCGGAAACTGGCCGTAGAGCATCCGAGAAATCAAAAGACGTGGTCCAACTTCGAAGTAAATATGATTTTCATCCATTCCGAGACTGATCTCTTCCTCGGACCCAGCGGTTAGCTTTGTTAACTCGGCAAGGGTCTTGCGTGGAATCAGCGTGTCGATCTTTTCTTTTGAACCGTTGCGAGCAATCTTCTTCTCGACGTAAGCGAGGCGGTGACCATCGGTGGTAACCATCTTCGCGC
>DATELP010000094.1:0-24309 GCA_035276425.1 Pyrinomonadaceae bacterium | reverse complement strand
ACGACTGTGACTCTCATCGCAGAACTGAAAGATGCTCACCTGCCGGCCGTGTTCAGTCCCACGGACAGTCGACTATTAGCGACGAGAAGCAAGAACAAGAAGAGTCTCTTGTTATGGCGCTTGCAACGTTGACTCAAACCTCATTGATTCGCGCTACTCACGAACGTCTACACTCGCTCTAGCATGTAGTGCTTGAGTAGTCTTTTGATTCGAAACACTCGCAGCCGTAACGCATTCGGTCCGACGCCACATTGGATCGCAAGGGCCTGTCGATGGTTGATCTTGTTTCGCCCAGTGCCGGTGTAATACGTCAAAATCAAGTCGCGATCAGACTTTGGAATTGCGTTAAGAGCATCGTCGAGTTGGGTGAGCAGATTCTCGAGGTCTTCGTTGCCACAATTCGTCGATGTGCACTCAACTCGCTTGTGCTCAGCGAAGTTCTTGTGCTGGTACTCCAAATAAACTCTCTTTGCGACTGCATAGAAGTAGCGCGCGGGATCACCCGTGAAGTCGTCGAGCGCGGCGAGCTTTTGCGCAACACGCTCAAACGTGGCGTCGGCTAGATCCTCTGCACAAACGCAGTGCCTGGTTCTAAACATAATTATTAGCCGACCTCGAATCGACTCGTATTTCAGTCCTGCGGTTTCCGGATCAGGACCGAGCCAACACAGGAGCCGTTCAAAGGAGGCGGCATTGAGCGGGTCTTTCATAATTGCTCCTACCGATCGGGCTGTTAGCCCTCCGTCTGAAAGGTCTTTGAAGAGTGGGGCGTTTTGGTTTAGAGGACGCCCGGCAGATGGTTTTTCAACACTGTCAGCCTGAATAATGCGCCGGCTCGAACAATGATTCCTCCCTCAAAATAAGTTTTTCTGGATAACTAAGAAGAATGCGTGGCAGGTACCACAAAAGGGTAGAAGGCGCCTCAACAAGAAAGCACCTTCTCGGGGCTAAATGGCAGGAGTCTTTATTTACTGGTTGACGAATCCGGAGGCGCGCTCAACTTGCCGCTTGCGGGCGGTGGCGTCCCGTTTCTGACCCACTCATCGCCGGCAATGAATAAGGCCCTCGCGATCAGCAGCCAGTTAATCGGAGTAGTGCCTGCGATGTTGGAAAAATGTGGTCCACCGGCTATGTCGTAATAGCGGTATTGCGGAAACTGAGAGTCAGAATTCCAGAGCGCATCGAAGTCCGCGTCGATGTTGACGACCATGATCGGGTTGTCGCCGTTGAACTTGACCGGCTCGGAGTAGTCCGCCGTGCAGACGAATGTGAGATCGAACACTTTGTGTCCGAGCGGCTCGTAGCTGCTCCGAAGGGTGTTGCCTGAGTCGGAGAATCCTACGGCATAGAGTCGATTGACCTGTCCGGCGAGGAAGAAAGTCTTCTGCTTCAGGGCCAGCGCGAACTGTTCCATGATAGCTCGTGTCGATCGCGTCTTTCGCGGTGTTGTCAAAAGCGATCGAAGCATGATCAAACCCGTTCTCGAATAGAAATTCCGATCCCAGGAAAAAGTCGCGCGTAACTGGACCACCTGAAAAGTGCGGCGGCTCGAAGAGGAAAACTTGAGCTCCGTCTTCGGCATTGGAAGGTGCGGTGATCTCGTAGGGCACGTCGAAAGGTCCATTCTCAGTCTGTCCGACGAAACGTCCCTGGTGGCGTGCGTAGGCGATCTTATTAAACGTGCCGATGCTCTCGCTGCTGGTAGGTGGTTGAATGGAACTCTTCATCTCTTGTGCCTCCACTTCGAGGGCAAGAAGCCCGATGGCTAGTGTCAGTGTGATGGCGAGGAGCGAGTGTTTACGCATGGGTTAATAGCCTCCTTATCAGAATGGTCGCTTTTTAGTGAAGCGACAAAGCAAGAAGAAAGCGGCCACGCTAATCACCGCTCTTTGACCCCAACGGTAGAAATGCTAGTTTCTCCCACGCATGTCCCACTCCGATCGCATACTAATCTTAACTCCCGTTAAAGACGCCGCCGGTCACCTCGACACCTATTTAAAAGGTCTGTTCAGTCTTACTTATCCGCGTCACCTCGTGTCCGTTGCATTTCTCGAAAGTGACAGCGTCGATGGCACACACGAATTGCTCGAACAGAGAATCGTGGAGCTCGAGGGTACATTTCGACACGCCGCTCTTTATAAGAAAGACTTCGGTTATCCTTCGCCGACAAACTACCCGCGGTGGGCGCCGCATCTGCAATTAAAACGGCGTACGGTGTTGGCGAAGTCGCGCAATCATCTGCTATTCCGCGCGCTCGACGACGAAGATTGGGTGCTGTGGCTCGACGTTGACGTCATCGAATATCCGCCCGACATCATTGAATGCCTCCTCGCCATAGGCAAAGACATCGTTCACCCGCATTGCGTTTGCGAGTACGGCGGGCGGAGTTTTGATACGAACGCCTGGCGCGATCACGGCAAGCTTCATCTCGATGATCTCCGGAAAGAGGGCGATGTAGTTCCACTCGACAGCGTCGGCGGAACGATGTTGCTGGTCCGCGCCGATGTACATCGCGACGGTCTCGTCTTTCCGGCCTTTCCTTACGGCGTTCAGAATCCACGGATACGCACGAACAACTTGTGGACCGGCGAGATCGAAACTGAAGGGTTTGCCATCATGGCCCACGACCTCGGAGTGCAGTGTTGGGGTTTGCCGAACCTGGAAATCAAGCATCACCCTTCCTGAATCGCTTACATGATTAACGCTTTCTGTTACTACTACGGCGTCGATAGCTGGTCGCGCCACGCGCGCGCGTTCTTCGGCGCGTGGCAAAAGCAGCAGGACGTGATTATCACTTCATGGAATAAGCCTGACGGGATAACTCCGCTGCTGCCGCGACGCGAGCCGCACGCAAGTTATCCTGGCATCGGATTAGGTCCCATTGAACCGATGGTCCACGTCACAGGTTCCAAACGGATCGCGTTTATAGTTTGGGAGCCGACGTTCATTCCCAGCTATAAAGTCGAAATACTGCGATCGATGGATGTTGTGTGGACGCCGTCGAGTTGGGGCCGTCAGTTATTAATCAACAACGGTCTCGAGGCGGACAAGATCGGTGTTGTTCCGGAAGGAGTTGATACTGAACGATTCAAACCGCTTGCGACGCCGCGGGAGCAATCGCGGCCGTTTCGGTTTCTGTACGTTGGCAAGTGGGAGCAGCGCAAGGGAACTGAAGATCTCATCAGGGCGTTTTGCGCCGAGTTCCAACCGGACGAACCGGTGGAGTTAGTGTTGCACGGTTGGAATCCTTACTTACCGGATTTTGATCTGAACAGCAGCATCCGAACGATCGCAGGTACGAGCGCGCCTGCGATCGTCGCGAGTTTTCCGTTGCCGGATGATGAGATGGTCCAACTCTACAATAGCTGCGACGCTTTCGTGCTGCCGACGAGAGCCGAAGCATGGGGACTGCCAATCACGGAAGCGATGGCGTGCGGTCTGCCCGTGATCGTTACGGAATACAGCGCGCAGCTCGACTACCTTGATCGCGATTGCGCTTACCTGATAGAAGTCGAGAAGATGATTCCCGTTGACGACCCGTTCTTTTATTTGCGTGGACTCGGCGACTGGGCGCAGCCTGACGTCAGCTCGCTACAACGCTTGATGCGTCATGTTTTTGAGAATCGCGAGGAAGCGAGAGCGAAGGGACTTCGCGCGCGCGAAAGAGTGTGTAGCCATTGGACCTGGGATCACGCAGTCGCCAAAGCGCGCGGTTTGCTGTCGCAGTACTAAAGGATGATCTCGATCAGTTGTGCGGCTGCTTTGGCCCACGTGTAGTCGCGGATGATACGAGCTTGCGGCGAGGCTTTTATTGATGCTGTACGGCCCACGATGCTGCGTATGATCTCGACCGCTGCGTCTTCATCCGGTTCCCACCAGCCGAGCCCATCGAAGAAGATGCGATCCTCGATCCCCATTCGTCCTTCGAACCGAACCGGCTGAAGACTGGTGGGAATTAAATACGCCTCACGATCGTTCAGGTAACTCAGATAAGCCGTGTGTTCGGGTGCGACGAGTTGCAAGCCCGCGGCTGCGGCCTCCATCATCGACTGGTCCCAACCTTCACCACGCGACATCGAGATGTAGTGCGTTGCCGTCGCATACAGCGAACGCATCATCTCGTTCGTTACCGTTTGCGCCAGCACAACGATCGGAGCGGCGTCCGTCAATGATCTGCCGAGCCGTTGCTGCATCTCCATCACGTCCGATTGAAACTGTTCCAGCACGCCGGGTTGAAACACACTAACCTTCAGTAGCAACACAGCATCGTCATCACGTTTCGTGGCGCGTATCCATGAGCGCAATAGTCCGAGGTGATTCTTGCGCGGCCGCAGTTCCGCGATGTTGAGAAAGCGTGTGCGATAACACGCCACAGGCCGGCCATCTGTCGTTGTGAGCGGAAGCGGCTCAGCCGGCGCGGAAAAGAATTGTCCGTCAACGCCGAGCGGACAAATTCGCAAACGCTCTTCAGGCACTCCACTGCGCGACCACGCGTTGAAAGAAGACTCCGTCGGCAACACGATCAGATCGTGCGCCGCGGCGCACTCGGCCCATTGGCGCGGAATACGATCCGCTTCGAACATCGTGTAATTCACGTTGCGCTTACCACGGCGCGCCCAGGCGTGATTCGGCATCGTGAAGTGTAAGACGGTGTGCGCGTCGACGGGTGCGTTCAACGAATCGAACCACGTCTCGCGCAGCTCCGCCGGCAGATCGATGGACCATCCCGCCAGATGCTCGAGCCGCACACGGACGCCCTGCCGCACAAATTCCCGCACGAACTCTCGCGTGTGACGGTCATATCCGCTTGAGCCTTTGAAAGGTCCGATTACTTCAAGACTGCGTGCTGAGATCATCTCGGATGAGAGTTAATTGAGAGCGAAGGCCAGCCCCTCACGACCGACAACGAAGTAGGGCTTGGCGATCGGGTAATGACGCGTTGCCTCACGCAGCTTGTCGGCATGTTGATGAAGATGCGCGTTCGAGGTGCGAAATTTAGCGATGTGGTAATGATGTCCGCGCGGAAATGTGTTGCGCCCATGATAGGTGTAAAGATACAGGTGACCGGCGCCTTCCAGATGTGCAACCGGCACGGTCTTGTACACCTGTTCGAGGAAGACAGCGTCTTCACCCTGACGCGCAAACTGTCCGTCCTCGGGATACTGAAAGCGCTTGTCGCGAAACATTAGAATCGTGCCCGGCGCGAGTTGCGCCGAACCTTTGGAAGTCCCACCGACCGTCCAGTCGATCCAGCACAGCAGACGTTCGCCCTCGATGTAGTGCAGATGATCGGTCATCAAACAAGCTGACGCCGAGTTGCGCATCATGTGTCCGGTCTGCACGACGAGTCGCTCCGGGTGACTGTAATCGTCGTCGTCCCACTGGCAAACGATATCGCCCTGTGCCGCGTCCAGCGAGATGTTTCGCAACTTGCCGAGTGTTGACCGTTTGGGACCAGCGTACACAAAGCGCACGCGTTCGATACCAAGCGCTGCCACGTAACGTTCGAGCGCTTGACGAAAACTCTCCTTGCCGTCGGTGACGATGATGAGTTCGCGGTTCTGATAACTCTGCGTGGCGAAAGAACAGATGGCACGTTTGGCGAGCGTCAGCCGGTCGAGTGTGACCATGAGACAACTGACTGTTGGCAGCTTACCGTCAAGAACTGCCGGCGCTCGTTCTCCGATCGGCTTGCTGGCAGGTGTTTCGATCGACCAGAAGAGATCAGAAAAACGAGTGTGCGCAAAGCCGGCGGCGCGAAACAGATCGTTCCAATCAGATTCAGCCGACGCCGGTTGTTGTTGTAAGAGCTGTGCGCGGAAGGCAATTGGACCATCGTCGGTGAGGTTCGCGGCGTTTGCCAGAAATGCTTGCTCACT
The DNA here is from genome assembly GCA_035276425.1 of Pyrinomonadaceae bacterium. Taxonomy (GTDB): domain Bacteria; phylum Acidobacteriota; class Blastocatellia; order Pyrinomonadales; family Pyrinomonadaceae; genus PSRF01. The sequence continues at coordinate 18,430 of DATELP010000094.1, read as the reverse complement.
CGGCGCGGGCTCGGCTTTACCTGGCGCGCCCGAAGCCTTGCGCAATTGTCCGTATCCCAACATGCAACCCGCGTCTTCGAACATCGTCCGGACGTGCTGTAGCGTTTCGTTCTCCGCCAGACGACTCTCCGGCGACAATACCAACACGATGTCATCCGGCCCGATTTGTTCGCGTATGTACTGCTCGATGCACGTCCGCCGATCGCCAGAAACATTCACGAATGAAAACCGCGCGTCGTCGACCGGTAGCCGCGTTGAGTGATCGTCACGGGAGCCATGGTCCAGAACAACGACGTCGAACGAGTCGCAGGTTTGACGCAGCAGACTATCAACACAATCGTCCAACTCTGGACCGGGATCGCAAATGGGAACAACAACCCGCAGCCGCGCAGGACCTGACGTGTTCGCCACTTTCGGAAACAGAGCATCGAGACTGAAACGACGATTGCGCACGACCTGATCGATGGCATGCGGCGGCGTTTGCGCCGAGCGCAACAACCGATTGTTAGTCTCGATAGCCGCTTCATGCTGGCCCACGTAGAAGCAGGACACGGCGTACTCGAGCGGCAGGTGAAAATCGTAAATCGTTTGCTCGACAAACAAGCGATACGGATCCGGCTGCGTCACCTGCATCGCGCGGCTGAAGAAAAGGTGCGACAGTTGATACTCGCGCTTCGCCTGGTAGTGCATTGCGATCCGGTATAACGGACCGGCGCGATCGGGCTGGTACTGCCACGCGGCCAAATAACTATCCAGCACTTCCGGCCATGGGTGTTCCATCCGTTCGCGAATTTGCGCCACTTGATAAAGCGAGTACCAGACTTCATCACGCCAGCCGCCCATCTCGATCCGGCGTTTGTAATGACGCAGCGCCAGCTCGTTATCGCCGGAGTCGCGATAACTCTGCGCGAGGTAGAAGACGTAGCGCGTGTTCTGCGGATCGTCCAGCAACGCTTTTTCCAACACGAGCGCGTCGTGCCGGTAAGTGTTCGCGCTGCGTGCTCGTGCGCCGTCGTGGAACGGAACGGTGTATAGCCCGGCGAGCATCTGTTCGGAGCGCGCTTGTTCGCACGTCATGTATTCGTGGAGCACGCCTTCGTAACGCCACGGCAACCCATTGTTCACCAGTTGCCGGCGCTGGTAAGTGCAGCCGCCGTAACGCACTTGTATGTTGTATGAATCGGAAGTCAGTTGCGGCAGTTCGAAGCCGGGTTCGCGCACGAGAATCTCGTCGGCGTCGATCACTAAAACGTAAGCGCCATGACCACGCGCGAGGGCGAGGGCTTCCGATCGGTTATGAGCAAAGTCTTGCCAGGACCGTTCGTGAAGTTCGCCCGGAATGTTCTTCAGGTGTTCGCGAATGATCTGTTGCGTGTTGTCAGTGGACCCGGTATCGACGATGACCCAGTAGTCGATGATCCAGCTCACGGAGTCAAGACAACGGCGAATAACTTCCGCTTCGTTCTTGACGATCATGTTCAGGCAAATCGTTTGGCCGAATTCATTCATTGCGTAGATAAATCAGGAGGCAGGGGTAATTGAGAATGAATCACCGGTTTTAGTCAAGACGTATTGAGCGCCGGTGAACCGCATGTAGTTTCGTTGCACGTCGAGCGGGTTGTGCGGATCGATCGAAACGTTGATCAGATTCTTGAGCGCGCTTTCATCGACAGGAGGTCCCGCAAATTGGCTGGTCAGTCCCTGAAACTGCACGCAGCCGACGAACGATCCGGTCATCGGCAAGAGCAGTCCCAGCGGGTTTGGCTGTGGGTTGGTGAGCGCGGGATGCGTTACTACGAAACCGGTAATGAAGCCGTCAACTTTGATACTGAGCACGGGTGAATTGTCAGTGAAGCCGACGCTCCCGAGACCTGGCAGAAGAGCAAGTTCGGTGTTGCCATCGACGCAAGGCTGCGAGTTGTTCAGTTTCGTTTTGACGAGTGTCTGCACAGACGGAAGCGCGCCGTTCGTGGCCCAGGCGAAGGCTGACGTTGTTGGCGCCTCCGGCAGTAGTTTTTTTATCTCTTCTTCGAACAGCCGCGCGTCCGCTGGCGGCGCATTCAGAAATAAGAAGTAGCCGCGTATGTTAGGCGAACCGGAGTCAGCCCATGTGTCCTCGAGTGGGATCAACTCCGAGGCCGCGGTGGTGGCCAGGAAGCGCAGGTTCTCGCCGGGGCCGGGCGACGTGGGCTCGTAGAGCGAAGTGGTAAGTTGCCCTCGCTTCAAGACCACGCCGTTCGTAGTGTTCGTCGTCATGCTATTTCGGACCCGTCGGGCCGGATGGACCTGAGTAACCTTTCGGTGGTCCGCCCGTGATGTATTGTGAGAGGCTGTTTACGAGATCCCACGCGCAGCCTTTATTACCCTTGTTTACTTCCCAATAGATTCGTTCGATGAGCGCGCAGATATCGGCAACATTGCCAGTTGCGCCAGTCGCGCCGGTCGGTCCCGTCGCGCCGGTTGGACCAGTGGCGCCTCTGGGGCCATCATTACCCGTTGGACCGGTGTTTCCACTCGGGCCGGGATTGCCTCGATCGCCTTGCGGACCGGTAGCTCCAGTGGCGCCCGTTGCGCCCGTCTTTCCAGGGAGACCTTGATCACCCGTCCTACCCGTTGCGCCCGTGGCACCGGTCGGTCCTTGCAGACCAGTATCTCCTGTTTTACCTGTAGCGCCAGTGGCGCCGGTGGGTCCTTGAAGACCGACGTCACCAGTCTTACCTGTAGCGCCCGTGGCTCCGGTAACGCCAGTGTTTCCGGTGACGCCAGTGGCTCCGGTAGCGCCGGTGTTTCCGGTAACGCCAGTGGCTCCAGTAGCGCCGGTTGTGCCAGTGTTTCCGGTAACACCAGTGGCTCCGGTAGCTCCGGTAGCACCAGTATTTCCGGTAACGCCAGTGGCTCCAGTAGCGCCGGTAGCACCAGTATTTCCGGTGACGCCAGTGGCTCCAGTAGCGCCGGTAGCACCAGTGTTTCCGGTAACGCCAGTGGCTCCAGTGTTTCCGGTAACGCCCGTGGCTCCAGTCGCACCAGTAGCACCAGTATTTCCTGTGACGCCCGTGGCTCCAGTCGCACCCGTGGCGCCTGTAGCTCCAGTTGAACCAGTAGAACCCGTCGCACCTGTTGGACCAGTGGCGCCGGTATTTCCCTGCTGGCCGGTGGCGCCGGAACCTCCAGTGGGTCCGGTGAGGCTATTTAAAACTATGTAGTCCCAGGTAACACTGCCAACCGGGCCAGTGTCTTCGGGTCTTTCATCATTTGCCATGTTTAGTCTCGCTTTACATTCAAAACCGGGTTGTCACGCCGGAACGATCTGACTTACAGGGACACGCAGGATTTCAAATTCCAAAATCGGTTTCAGCGACGAATCCGAGGTGTCGCCACCAGCAGTCGTGAAAACATTCAGATCGAAAATCAATTCGCCGGGTCCGCCGTAGCCGGGCCAACCGGGCCAACTCAAAATGCTCTTACTGAGTTCATGCGCGAAACCAGTCTTCGTCGACGCCGTCATCAACTGCGCCGGCACGAGCCGGATCGGCGTCGTGGCTACGATGCCGCCCTCGCCGCCAACGCTAAACGCATAACTGCACAGGATCGAGATCTCGCTGTCGGCTTGTACGGGGGAATCCGGTCCCAACTCGAGCACCGCATCGAGCATGTTCTCGATGTGCTGCGGCAGCGTCCGTGGCGGTTGTGTTGGACCGGATGGTCCACGCAAGTTCGCCACGTCGATCGGCGTCGAGTCGCTCAAGATCGGTGTCAACGGATTGATGAAACTCACCATCGGCGTCTGATACAAAAACGCTTCGCTCGTGTCGACGGGCTTTTGTGGTCCAGTCGAACCAGTCGGACTAACCGCGCCGAGCGGTCCACTCGCGATCAGGTTGTCGTTTCTCGTCAGGTAAATGCCACCCGAGGCGTTCTGGTTCTGGATCACGTCGCGCTCTTCGAAGAGGAAACGCTGTGTGATCGGAACGTCCGCCGGGAAGTCGGGCGGATAACTAAAGGTGGCCGTCATGCCCGAAGTGGGGCCGAAGCGCGTGAGCGGGAGAAAACCGGCGTCCGGTCCCGTGCCGCCAGTCGGGGCGGTGAGACTGCGAACGAACACATCCGGCCAGAGCGGACTGGTCGCGCCAGAAGGCCCTGATTCATAAGTCAACGTTAGTTCACTGAGCTCGTTGTTCGCGGCGGTCGTCTGAAGTTTGTAGAGATAGGTCAGCGCCGGCCACTGCGCGCCGAAGAGTTCCAACGGCGCAGTGTAGCCCAAAGCTCTCGCGACGTTGGTTGCGAAAGTGTCGAGCACTGACACTGCGATCGCGGCTGTTTGATTTGGCTGCCGCAGCAGCAATGCGAGATCCGCAGTGAGACTCGCAGACGCGTCAATGAATTCCGCGAGTGCGCCGAATACCTCTTGCACGCGTTTGGGCGACAACGAGAGAGAGTTTGAACCAGTTGGACCAGCGAACGAGTTGAAACTAACTTGAACGTGGTTAGAATCCTGCGCCGCGTTTGTGCTCTGAAAATCGATCCGGTAGTCCCAACTCTTACCCTGCGCTATCTGGTCTTCCGGTGTCACAGGCGGGCTCGTCGCTTCGCTGGCCTGACTGCTTTGCGCGGAGAGTGTTGGCGGCACGGGATAAGCGCGCAGCGGAATCGGAATCTGCACCTGACTCATCTCGGTCTTCACCCCGACGTCGGCGCCTTCACCGGAACCAATCGGCAACACGAACGTGAGCCACGACGATGCCTGATACCCGTCAGTGTTCGGCACGTTGCGAATGCCAAACTCCATTTCATTGATCACATATTTCAGCGACAGGAAGAGCTTGCGGTACTGCCGTGGATGCTTGATTGAGAAAAGGAACGAAAGCGGCGGCGCAAGTTTCAACTTGTCGTCGACGCGGCCGAGACTGACCTTCGAGGTTGAAAGCGTGATGTCCGGCAGCACCTGCGTTAGATAAAGAATCTCGCCGACCGGCAGTAACGATGGAATACCGCTAGCGGCTTGGGCCAACGTGCCGACCGTCAGCGGCGGGTTGTCGCCAATCGGAACGATAGCCGGAGCCATCGTCAGCAACGTATCGTTGACTTGAATCGCGTATGGCTCGTAACCGTTGAGCTTGAGTTCAACGGGCGCGAAGATGCCGATCTGCGACTGATTGGCTTCACCAACTGTCGCCGCATCAGTGCCGAAGAATTCCGCGATGGTCTCGATCGTATCGCCCGTGTAAACCGTGCGCTTGATCTGAACGACAGAGAGAGTCCAGCCCGCGACGAGTATCGGTTGCGCCGCGATGCCCGTGATGAATTGTGTCCACGATTCCCAGTAACCGGGTGCGGACGGATCGGTCTCGACGCCCAGATGATCCGCGACGAGATTGAGCATGTCGTTCTGCTGAATCGTGTAGGTCTGCGCGTTGTACGTGACCGTCACACCGGCCTGCAACAGACCCTGAACGCCCGCGATTGTTTCGGCGATGAAAGCCAGCGAGACGTTGAAGTGCGCGAGCAAATCCTGCAACGGCACCGGCGGTAAGACATCGCCACCCGGATCGACCGGCGCTGCGAAGAGATCGGGAATGATCTGACCTGAGACGCGCGGCGGTAGTGGACCAGTTACGCCTTGCGGATCGAGCGGAGTAACGCACGGCGACTCGAGATCGACCGCGTACTGCACGACTGCGTTCACGTTGTAAGCGTCAGTCAGACGCACCAACATTTGTTGATAGAGCGTCTCTTGTGCAACGTCGGAGTAATAGCCGGCGGTAGGTCCGATGCTGTCGAGTATCGGCACAACCTCCGCGCTCAATTGTTGAGCGATGCCGTACTTCGCGGCGACGATCTCGTCGTAATTGTAAGGACCGTAAGCGCCAGTGCCTCCTGTGCAGCCGCTCGGATCGGCGTCGACGGCAGGGAGACCCGACTCCAGCGAAATACCAGCCATGCCGACTGGTCCTGTAGCCGCAGGTGCGGGAAGTAGCTGAGATTCGCCCGCGGAAGTAGAGCCCGTTGGACCACGGTCGTCGAGTTGGAAAGCAGGGATCGAATAGTTTGCGGTCAGGAACAGATCGACCGCACTGAGAAACTGGCCCATCCAGCTATCCAAATCCACCGCATCGAATGTCTTTTTCTCAACCGGGCCGAGTCCACAACCGCTGATGTATTTCCTGATTGGCAGCGTGCCGTTGAGAAGTTTTGTCGACAGCGGAGCCATCGAATAGAACTGCGGCACCATCTCGTCCACAACGAAGCGACGCACGCCGCTTTCACCGAAGTTGACGGCGAAGAGTTGCGCCGCCTGTGGACTGCTCATCGCGTCTTTCTGGACCACCGCGCACTTCAACCGGTCATCCGCGAACGCCGATTCGAAGTCGCGGGCAAACGCGGTCAGGTTCACAGAACTTGCACCCTGTGCGAGACCGCGTGGCGAGAACGTGGTGGTGTTTTCGTAAACAGCCGCGGTGTCCTGGAAGTCTGGTGCGACGAGGCCGAGCGGCCGCGTCATGTCGACGCTCACGCTGACCGGGAAAACGATCGCGGCTTCGCCCTTGTTGCCATCAGGCGGAATCGTCGGCCTGACGTCGCTCGTAGTCGTAGTGATATTGGGCGGGAGCAGGAACGGTTGATTGACCGTGAACAATCCCGGCGCAGAAGCGTTGGCGATTGCCAGTTCAGCGACCGTCACTTGCAAGCCCTGCACGCGCGCGAACTGGTTGATAATCGTGTTGACCGTATCGTGGTCCTTGACAGTGATCGGCACGGCCGGCGCAGGTCCTGCGATCACCGCTCCCGGACGCAGAAATCCTTCGAGCGATCGATTCGTCGTGAGCAACGAAGTGCCGAATACATCGGTGTCGCCGGATTGAATGTTGAACTGCTCCGCGAGTTGCGTAGGCGTTGGGCTTACGCCTTCGCCGCCGGGGATAACGGGCAGCGGCGTCAACACCGTGCCCTGCGTGCGATACAGATTAGTCGTGTCTTTGATCTGGTTGATGAACTGATCGAAAGGTAACTTCAATGCATCGGCCACAGATTGCAGCGAATCGAGCGGGTCTATTTCAACACCGCTTATGGTTGCGTCGTCCGCGAAAATGCCCGGCAGATATCGGTTGATCTCTGCTATCGCGGCGGTCGTTGAGTTGAACGTGCCGGCCATACTCGTCAACGAATCGCTACTGCGCGGTGAGTAAGGCGCGTAGACGGACAACGGATCGCTGAAGTAAGTAAGATTCGGAATCGCCAGCGAGACGTCCGCTTGCAGCGGCGTGTTGGAATTGAATTGCGCTAACTGATCGAACGTAATGTTATTGAATTGCGCGGCCAGGCTGGCGAACGTGTCGAACGACTCTGGCTGATAGCAGCAGGCAGACATGTAAAGCGCCGAACCGGCGTTGAAGAAGTTTTCCACTACGCGATTCTGGTTTGCGAGAAACTCGATCGTGCCACAGCTCGCCGGAAGATTCGTGATGTTGAAGACCGGCACGGCCGGGCCGATTTGCGAAGGCGGTGGTTGAGGCACGATGAAATCGGCGTGCGTCAGATTCGCGTCCGGCACGAAGATGCCTTCAACGGTTTGCAACTTCACGACGAAGTCAGGCTGAGCGAGACCTAGATCGCTGAACGCCGCCTCGACGCTTTCAAACGTCGGATCCGATCCGGTGTCGACCTCCTTGCCGTCAATTACGATGATGAGGTTCGGCGCGACCACGCCAGTCGCCGTGTAGTTGTCGATGTAAAGTCCGATCGTGATCGTCAGATCAGAATCGCCGGTAGCATCAGGATTTCTCACGACGCCGTAAACGACGCATTGCAACGCGGCCGCCGCGGCGACGAGCGTGTTGGGAATGTCCGACGGCAACACATCGACGCGCGGTTGTGTGCGCAGGACGATGCCGGGCGTTAATGCGGAGGTCTGGTTGTGAGTTAACAACTCAGACGGCTGTAGTGCCGGTCCGGTTTCGTTGTTCGAACAATCGGGCGTTGGCGCAGTGCCGCTGCATTGCGGCGGATAAGGTGTCGAACTGAAACCAACAACCAACTGCTGGAGTGAGTTCATTGGTCCAGCGACCGCGAAGAACGGTTGCACGATTTTGCCCGGGAACAATTGGGCAACCTGCATGTCCTGGTTCTCGCTGACGAGCATTCCCGGTGTGACTGAATACGCGTCGGCGATCGCGGCGAGTTGATCGTTCGCGACGGTGACGTATTGCTGCTGTGGTTGCGATGCGCAAGCGTCGGCGAAGACTTTGGCCTTCGAAACGAATGCAGTCAGATTCGCTTTCAGCGCGTCCGGCTCGATGAGTGTATGGCCGAGATTCGTGTGAAGATCGAAACCAAGATCGTGCTGCTGCACCTGATAGAAGATCTGTGCGTAACGTTGAGCGTCGGCGATTGCGGCGGCGTTTGATTGTTCGAAACTGTAGCCTTCGGCGGGCGAGTACTTGTCCAACTGCATCGACAATCGCGTCTCGAGCCGCACGCTGTTAGCCGGTCCAGGCACGAAGGTATAGTCAGCGCCGGCCGCCGGCCATGAAGAGATACCGATCAGCTCGTCGATGTAACCGAACGGACCTGTCAAGCCTCCCGTTACGCCAACAGTCAGCGTCTCGTTGCCGTAAACGTCATTGAAGGCGAGATCGATTGCCACTTCGCTGAGTTTGCCGACGGTGCCAGTTGGACCAGTGATGCCGGCGTAAGGATTCTCCGCGACGGGCGGCAACGCAGCGCTGGACGGTGTGTCGTTGACCTTGCCGAACTTGTAAACCGGCAACACCTGTTGATACCACCACACGCCGGAGCCCGTTGGACCAGGCACGCCCGCGACAGGTGTGTCGTCAGGGCCAACGGGTAGACCCTGATTGCTCACCGTGAAGTAATTGTTTTCAGCGATCTGATAACCGGCCAGGTTGTAAAGATTTCGCGTCTGCTCATCGGGTGACAACGGGCCGGTACTGCCCGACTCCGGATTCTTGCGCGCGAGATAAAAACCAGCGAGACCCGCGGGCACTGTCGCCACACGCACCAGATCCAACTTCGTCGATTTGACGTAAAGCTGCATCGAGCTCGGATCGATGTTGTCGCCAACGACCGCGCAGTTATTGAATGGATAAAGACCGCGATCGGGCGGGACTGCTTCCGCTTGTAGCGGGCTGATCAAGAGCAAGGTGATCGTTGCAGTGTCGCCGTTTGCGAAAAGCGTTTCCGGCAATCCCGCGCCACCATTAGCGTTGACGTAGTTTAGATAGAAGCCACCTGAGCCGGTCACACTGGCTTCCCAAACGAGACGCAGAAAATCCGTAACTGCTGCGAGCCGGGCGTAGTATTCGCCGGACGGCGGCGGCGCGTTTGTAGCCAGCAGAAGTGCGCTCTGATTGCTTTGCGTGACGGTGGTCAGGTTCGTTTTCAACACGAACGTTTGCACCGGATCGAGAACATCGGACGCGAGTCCGTTTGTATTGTTGCTCGTCGCGCTTGGCGGATAGAGGATGTTGAGTTGGGCTTGCTTGGAGATGTCCTGAAGATAAGTCCACGCACTCAGAAGCCGTTCGCGTCCGGCCTGATCGGCGCCGAGCACGAGATAAGTGTTCGGCATGAACTGACCGTCGCTCGCGGAAGGCGCGCGTTGAATCCGCACGTCGATCGTGCTGGCCCAACAGTAGATCCCGACAGGTCTGTCGCTTTCGCCGCTGGGATCGTTCGGATTGGCCACGGCCATCTCGTATTGCGGTGTTGCTGTTGGACCAGTTGGCCCTTCCATCGCAACCCGGAGCAACGTCTGCGGAAAATTCCAGACTGAAGGCTGACCGGCGACGGGCGGTATCGATCCGGTTGGACCAGGTAACGTCGGTGAAGTCGTCGCCTGCCAATGGATGTTTTCGCTGATCGAGTACTGTCGCTGCGTGTCGCGGAAGAGCGGCAAAGCCGAGGGACCCGCCAGCACTTCAGGAGCAAGCGTAGTACTCGGCGCATTCTTGAAAAACTCCTGCGTGAGATAGACGGTCAAACTGTCTTCACACTCAGGTGGACCTGTCGGACTCGGTACTAAACACACCCAATTCGATGTCGCGCCTTTCGTGAACTCGATTTCAAAACCCTCTGGTCCAGACGCACCGGCCGGAGCTGGAAACTGCTGGCCGGTCATTTCATAAAGTCCCCACAACGGCGTGTCAGGCGGGAAAGTCTGGCCTGATTCCGAGCCGCGTGCGGGGACGCGCAGGCCGTGCAGCAGGAAGCGCGTGACCATGCCGGAGACATCGTTGAAGCGGCCGAGTCTTGCGAGATCGTCGATCAACTGGTCCGTAATGCGGCCCGAAAGATCGGGAATGGTGAGCGGCTCGGCGTCGGGCGAATAAGGCGTCAGGATGCCGTCGTTGTCTCGAACGGATTCCGCCAGTTGATCGAGCGTAAGATCGTAATTGGCCGCGACACTGCTGAACGTATCTCCGGATTGGATCGGGTGTTCGAGTGTTGGCAATGCGACGACCGCGAGCGGTTGCAACATGCCGGTTGCGCCCGCGTTGATAGTCACGAGGTCGTCGACACTTACGCCGAACAGTTGCGCCACACCGTTGACCGTGTCGCCCGGTTGGACCGTGTAAGGAAACTGAGCGATGTCGTAAGACGGAGGGCCTGTGGGCGACACAAAGGTCTTGAAGTTCTCGTATGACTTCGTAAACGGCTCGGGCAGCAGTTGCGACATCGCGAAGTAGCCGGCTGCCAGCGCGCGCGTGTCCGGTGCGAGCGCGGAGCCTTCCGCGCCTTGCGGCACGTACTGGCCCGTTCCGGAAACAAAGAGATTCTCGCCTTGCAACTTGACGATCGGGATGGTCCACGCGGTGGCGCCGGTTGGACCAGGGTTGTCCAGCATCCACTGCTCGTAGAATTGCTGGTATGAAGACCACGGCGTCTGATCCGGTTGCGGTGGACCGATTGAGCGTACGAAGAAGAACGCAGAGACCAATTCCTGCGTGGCGTCAATCGGCGAAGCGACCGTGAACGTCTGCGCGGGAATGTCTATCTGCGCACCGGGCTGAAGCAGGCTTGTGTTGTCGGCGTTCGGATTGTTACCGGTCGGCAGTTGGTACGTGAACAGCGAAGCCGGGCCGGTTGGTCCTGACAGTCCGTATTGAGCACTGATCGATTTGAGAGTTTCGGTGCCACCGCTCGGGCCTGCTTGTACCTGATGTTGCGCGCCCGTGATCGTCAAAGATATCGGTACTTCGGTTTTGTATTGCAGCGGATATTCCGGGTTCGCCGCGACAATCGACTCGGGTGTGACGCCGGTGTTGATGCTGACTTCAGTGCCGGCCGCGAGGCTCTCGTCGTGCCGGTGTGCAAGCAGGTGCGGGTTGGTCGACTTCAGTTGACGCAGCGACACGCCGTGCCGTCCCGCGATCGTGCCGAGTGTGTCGCCGGCGCGGGCGGTGTATTCGACGTCGATGCTGTTGAACTGATCCGCGATTGATTGCAGCGATTCGGGTGGCGCGGATGCGCCCGTCGAGCCGGTCGGTTCGTACGGATACGACTTCAGCAGATCGATCGCCGCGTTGACTGCGCCCTTCGTTAGCATCGCGAAGTAATCACGAAAGACGAACGTGCTGAGCGATTCGCTGCCGGCGGGACAGCCTTGTGGTCCATCTTGCACGCGGAAATTTGTTGTTGGTTGGTTTGAGGCCGAAACGTTTTCAGCCGGTCCCGTAGTCGATGCGTTGACCTGCAACTGTCTGTAGTAAGCGGCGAGTGCTGCTTCGTAATCAGCGTCGATACAGTTGTAATTCCAGAACTCAACCGGAGGTAGTCCCTCCGGTCCCATCGTCAGATCGGGGATCATCGGGAAGACGGTTGCCGACACTTCCGGCGCGGTGTCGTCTGCGTTCACCAATCCGCTCGGATGCACGGAGCCGGACGGTCCCATGGGCGTCCGAATCTGCAAGACGTAGTTCAACTCCATGAGCGCCGCGAGCGCGTCGTAAGTGAAGACGGATTGCCAGTTACTCTGATCGGCGAGGAAATCGGAGATCGCTTCGAGATCGGAAGCGAGCACGTATTGCGACGGTGGCGGCACGTCGTCGACGCCCGGCGGCCGCGTGTAAGACGAAAGCGCCCACTTGAACATACCCGACACGAGTAGATCGAACGGCGTCGCGCCGCTGTTGGACGACGCGAGCAGTCGCACTTCTTTCGCGGTGCGCGCCTCGGTCGAGATGCTGTTTTCCGCGAAGAGCGACATCACGATTTGATACTGCGGTTGCTCGCCGGTTGAATCACCACGCAGTAAATGTGTAGCGAGCACCGCGCCCGGCAGGGCTACTGTCAGCGCAGGAAGAAGCGAGAGTTCGACGGTTTGTATCGTCGGAAACACTTTGCGCGGCGTCCAATCGAAAGTGCCGTCCTCGTTCAATGCGACGAGCAGCACGTGTTGCAAAAGCGCACCGCTGAGTCTGCGGCGGCTGTACATTCCCGCCTGTTGCCGCAGCAGCAGCGGTTGGGTTTGCGCAGTCTCGAGTTGCCACGGCGGTGTACTGTTCGAACCGATCGTGAACGACAGGTCGAGCGTCATCTTGAACGAGAAGCTGATGCGGATGAACGCAATCTTGATCGACACTGAAACGCTGACCGCGAGCGACAATCCGATCTGAATCGCTTTGTAAGCTTCGATCGTGAGCGTGACCTGCGCCTGCGCCGTCACGTTTACGTTTGCCTGGATGATGCCGAAATCAACCTTGCCGTAGAGCTTGCCGACGATCGCCGCGGTGCCCTGGATCAAGTAATACTGCGCCGACGCAACCGAAGTATTGTTCGGGTTGAACCAGGCAAACACGCCTTCCACGACGGCGACCATCGTGACCGTCACGCCCGCCGACAGAATGCCTTTGTTGAATGTTCGACCGAGTCCGACGTTCACCGCGAGCCCCGCTTCGATCACGGGCGAGAACGTGCCGTTCGTGATCTTCGGCACGCGCTCGGACGTGGCGCCATTGAGCACTGCGAAATAGAAACCGCCGTAACCGATGAACGGTCCTGCCTGGACGCAGAACGATTTCGAGAAATCGAGTCCGACGGGGAAGCCCATGTCGATACGGAAATTGCCGTTCGTGTAGATGTCGATTACGACCGTCGGAATCGTGACGGAGACAACGCCAAACTGTAATTGGCGGAATGCTTCGGGCAGCGTCAGTTCGATGTGGTAGACGCCGATCGTGTCGGTGATCTTCTTGTAGAGGATTTGAAAATCAAGACCCGAGAACGAGCCGACCTTGTCGCCTGACAACGCGATGCGCAGACCGTAGAGCGTCGGGTCGTTAAAGACCATGCTGATCGAGACTGCGCCGATGACGGTGAAGTCCGCTCCGATCAGCCAATGCCCGTTACCGGTGAACTTGAGGGTGTCGAGGATTGGTAGGAGCAGTGGATTCTGATCGTCCGATCCGGTCGGAACGAAGTCTTGTTCGAGCGCTTTGATGACTGACTGCACGTCGGGAAACGCGCGCGCATCGCGGAAGCCGACGTTCTGACCGAGGCCGAGATAACGCAGGTCGAGCAGTTGATCGCCTTTGCCTGCGGGAGTCGGTGCGGGTTCGTTTAAGAGATCCCACGAGAGCGGATCGCTGTCAGTGAAGGTCTGATCGACGAAACGGCCGGTGATACTGATCTGCACAGTTGTCTTGCCGGCTTTGTTGACGTAGGTCAACGCGATCGTGTCGATGTTAGCGATGCCGAGATTCTGATCGAGTTTGTAACTGATCCCGACTGTTTTCCGGGTCAGGTTGACGACGAGATTCAGGTTGTCGAACTTGATCTGATTGAGAATGTCCCACGGCGGCGACAGTGAGAAGCCGAGGTTCGGGTCAACCAGATTGACGAGATACTCGACAATGTCGCCGAACGAGACGCCGCCGAGGTTGGCCCTGATGATACTGTCGCCGGTCTTCGGATCTCGGCTGTAGACGCAGGTGAAGATGATGTTGTTGTATTGAATGACGAACGTGATCGTGGTGTTGCCGACGACGCCGAAGTTGTAGATCACGCCGACATTGAATGCGTTAACGCTCAGTTTGCCGCTGACAAAACCCGAATACTGTCGCTCCTCGCCCGCTGGTGGACCAGGCGAGTTAAGCGAGATCGCCGCTTCGAGCGTGACGGTTGGTAAGTCGTCGTAAACGAAGGGCCACGACAGCGCGCCGTCGAAAGAGAACGCGCCGGTGCCGGTGTTGAAAGAAACGTCGAACCGCTGCAACGTGATCGCGCCCAGATTCGCGGGCAGGTTCGGGTACTGGTTGTCGGTTACTTTGTCGACGAAATCCTGAAGCGTGCGATTTTGTGAATCAGGCGCGAGTTGGCCGGAAAACTGCCAGTTGGCTCCCGTCGAATACTCCGCCGAGACGAGAAATTCAAAGGAAGCAATCGCAACCGCCATACTCACCGATCCGGTAATGCCGTTCGGTGTATAGCGGAAGAAGAACAACGTATCACCGAATTCGACGAGCGGGATCGGGAATGGCCACGTGCCTGCCAGTTGCGCCTGAAATTGAAGTGTTCGTGAGCCAGTGCTGGCTTCGAACAGAAATTCAGCGATCACTAGGTCGAGTTCGATGTCGATGCCGGTGAACTGTTTGAACAGCGCGTCCACCCGGATCGGAGACGTCGGATCGAGCTGCCCGACGATTTCAACGTCAGGCGCCGTCGTCGAGTTGATGTTTGGTAAGAGAACTTGAAGGTGGAATCTTGCGGCCGTTGATCCGCTGCCCAGAATCAGTGTGCCGCCGAACATCCCCACGAGTCTCGGAGTTTCGCCGAAGGGTGAAACCACTTGCCACTCGACGAACATGCCGCCCGAGATACCGAGACCCAGGATCGGTGCGGTCCACGTCTTTGTGGGCACACTTGCAACGCGAAAGCCGATACTGTGTATCACCGGCGAAGTCGAAGGAGTGATCGAGACCGTTACCGCGTCGAGGAAGAATCCGGGTGTGTTGAGACCGGAGAGCAGCGGGAGGTTGTGATTGTTGACGTAACTTACCAGCGCTTGCAAACCGGCCGCGAGGCTGTACTGTTCTTTGTTCTCAACTTCTCCAGTGATGTCCCAAACGAAATTTCCCTGCAGGACCGGCGCGCTTAATTTGATCGTTGGGAAGTTTCCAATCAGCGTGGTTCCAACCAGGAGTAACGTGGAGGCGGCTGGTTCTTTGTCCGGATCAGGGCCGGCGTCTTTCGTCCCGAAGTTGAGTTTCAATTGGCCCAACTGGTTGATCTCATAACCCGGCAGATTGCCAGTGAGGTTCAGCGCCGGGTAAGTGTTGGCGCGAAGCACGACTGGCCCACGCGTCGAGACTTGGCTAGCTCCGGGAAAGTAACTGCTGATAGACGAGAGTGTCCCTTGCGTTAAATCAACCACGCCTTCGAAGCTGAGTCCCTGCGGATATGCACCCTGCGCAGCGGTCGACACGCGGAAGTGAGGCTGGTTAATGACGATGTCGTTGTAGAAAGATGGCAGCCACTCGAGACCGGGATCTTCGTATCCGTAATAGTCCGGGAACGGAGCGAAGTTTTTCGCGAAGGTCCACTCGGAAGGCGCCAGAGGCGTTCCGTCTAGGAGCAGTCGCACGTTTTGCGTGCCGATCACGTCCGCGCTGATCTCCACGGAGTATTCAATTGTAGGCGTTGGTCCTGAAGGGAAGAGGACAGCCTTGCCGACGATGCGAACACATGGGTTCCCTGAAGGATCCCCGGGCTGAATGAGAGCGGTCTCAGCGTTGAGCTGTGTGACAGTGAGCGACTCAAGCAGTAGCGCGGTGGCGAGTTCGCCGGCGGCGTCGAATAATGCGGCGCTGAGTTCGATAAACTCGCTGCCTGGCTCGCCCTGTGTCGCGTTCTCGAGACAGGTAATCAGATCAGTGCAGTTGTTGATAACGCACGTCGTCATTTTCTTTATTTAGTCGGGGCTGGCAGTGTCTGTCTTATTCAACGTGACAGTATCGCCGTCAAACTCCAATTCCCATTGCACTCCCCAGGTCCATCCATAGGCGGCGTGGAAAATATGTCCGTCCTCATCCTCCTTCATCTTTTGGCCCTTCTCTTTCTTCACCACGTACCAGAGGTTCAGACAAACCCGGAGCTCCGACTCGTTATTGAAATAATCGTTCTGCCGTCCACCCAATGGTTTACCGCAGGCGAACCAGTGGTTAGTCGTAGGGGCGAGAGTTTTTGCCTCCACCACACGTTCGATGGTGGTGCAGTAGGGATGAGCCCAAACGAAGTCGCCGCTGGCAAAGATCGCCTTGGGCTTGACGGCGTTAATCCATGCTTCGCTCGTTCCCGCTTGCGACCCGTGGTGACCGAGCTTTAAGGCGTAGGCATTGAGGAATCCTTTCGTCGCCTTTTTGAAATTCTCAATGATCTGCGCCTCCACGTCTTTTTCGGCGTCGCCCATCAAAATCACCTTGTTGTTGTTTTCATCAGCGAACATCAGGCAGAGGCTGAGCGGGTTGGTAACTACCGTGACGATGGTGGGGTAATTTGAACTGAGCAGGTAGACCTTGATTTTGCCACTCAAAAACGTCCGGAAGGGATTCACCGCGCCGCCTCCCTTCACCGTAGAGCATTCGTTGGAGGCCAGTTCGTCGATGTTCCTTTTCTTTGGACTCTTCATCGAAACGTGAGCGGCGATCTTTTCGATTTCGCCCTTATAGAGGAGTTCGTCGCCACCGTAAGTGAGCCTGCCGATAGTCAGGTTTTTTTTAGGATATGAGGGATACTCCGCTTCGATGAGCAGCATAACGCAGTTGTAATGATCGTGGTCCGGATGAGTGAGGAAGAGATGGTCGAGGAAGGGTGTTGCTCTGCCACGTGCTTTGCTAATCCTGTCTATCTGGTTCACAAGATACGTGATCGCATCGTCTCTACCGACCTTGTGCTTGGTGCGGCGGTGTACCCCGAGATCGACGAGGGCGAGGTTCATTGAGTCGTCGCTGTCGCCCATCATGATGAACGTGCCGTCGCCCATTCCCACGTCCAGAAACTCAAAAGTCATCTTTGCCATACGATTGCTACTCTCCACATCCGCCGCACTTGCTGGGATCTTTTATTAAAGACTTTGTCTTCGTTGAGATCAGCGATCCTGTTGGTCCAGTTGGTCCGGTTTTCGAGGGGTTCTTCGCGTAGGCTGCGTACCAGCCGAGCGTGGTGTTCGCGGCTTTCGGATTCGGATCCCCGAAGAGCAGCAGGTTCGTGCGTCCGCCGGGCGGGAATTTCACGCCGAACACACTGAGCGCGATGTTGGCGAACCGCATGAGATACGCTTGTTGCTCTTTGTTCTCGAGCAACGCCAGGCTGCCGATCGAGAGTTTCAACGGTCCTTCGATTACCAGTGTCTTGCTGTCGCGTTGCGAGCCGGGCAGTTGAATCGCAACCGCGACGTTGTAAGTCTCCGCGCTGGGCGCCCACGCAGCGAGTAGCGTTGCGGTGAAGTTTGCTTTCGGTGCGAGACTGCCTTGCGATCCAAGGCTCAGCGACATTTGCAGGCCGAACCACGGATCGCCCAGCGGTCCGATGGGAAGCGGCGTATCCATCGGGATGTAAGCCAGGTCTGCCGGCAACGTCTCCGCGTTACCCTGCAACATGCCGACTACTTGCAACGGGAAGCGGCTAAACAAACTCTGCGGCCGCGCGCTGCTCGAACCGGGATCGAAAACCATCTGACCCGCTTCGAATGCGAAGGTCGTTTCTTCCTGCGCGGTTGGTTCTGTTGGTCCACCTGGACCGGAAGATCCTGTTGGGCCGCTTGCGCCGGTTGCGCCATACGACATCGAGATCATCAGATTTGAAAACTGCAAACCGCCGGATGGACCATCGGATCCCGTGTCTGCCGAAGGACCGAACGAGAACAAGTCAAACTCAGGCAGTTGCTTGTATTTCAGCCTTCCCCACAGCAGGAATTGAGACGTTATCAAGTCGCTCGTCTCATCTTCCGGGAGAGTGACAAACTGCGCCTGACTGATGTCGATCGTGTCGAGCACGTGACTCTCGATCGTAAACACGTCCGTGCCCTGTTTTGTGAAACTGTAAGACTGCTTGTCGCCCTGCTGCTGCATGACGCCGTTGAGAATGAGGTTGTCGCCTTGATCGCTGCCGAGCAGACTCGATCGTTCGCCGAACAGTTCCGCGACAAGCAACTGTATCTGGCTCGAGAAACTCGAGATCGCGGAATTGGCGAACAGCACGCGCAGGTACAACACTTTGAAGTCGTAAGGCTTGCTTTGATAGACGAGGTATTCGGTGTCTTCGTAGTAAATCAACCCGAAGAGCGACGAATCGGTGATCTCGATGTCGCCCGTCGTGATTTTCACCGGCGAGAGATTCACGCCGAGGTGATGGGCTTTGAACTGTTCGATGTCGATGCCCGCCACCAGTCCGCGCAGTTCCTGCGGCAGGTCTCCCG
>DATELP010000093.1:0-7049 GCA_035276425.1 Pyrinomonadaceae bacterium | reverse complement strand
CGCGGGCGGCTCGCCCGCAGCTTACAGCCGCGCCCCGTTTGGTCCTGCGGGCGAGCCGCCCGCGCTCCGGCGAATGTGCTATTCTATGGTCCTTCCCTCAAACCCCCTGGTTAGAAACATTGCGCCTGAGCGCGTATTCCTTCGGGGAGTGTCCAACTATGAAAACTGCCGACGCCAGACCACGGGTCGAAATTATTCGCCCGCCGGTTCTTATTCTTTCTGTGGTTATCTCAGCGATGCTTGTCACAGTGGGTGGCTGTGCTCGCGGTCCTGTGGCCGAAACAAACGTCAACTTGAACGTCAATACCAACACCAACGCGAACGTGGCGCCGGTAAACGCGAACGTGGCAGTCGCGCCTTCAACAATGGCAGCCCGCGAACCCGATGCTTATCGCGCGACGCTGGTCTTCAGCGCCGAAACTGAAGGCGGCGACAAGACGATCGGAATCCCAACTTTGTCAGCCGAAGTAGCCAAAAACGGTCCCGACCGGCGGCTTTCGTTCAAACTTCCCGACGGCTCCGATCTGATCTATCTCGAACACAACGGCGTACACTACGCAATCGCGCCGGGTCGCAAGCAATATGCGGAACTGACACCCGAGGCGACGGGCTTCCAACTGCACAAGTTGATGACGCCGGGCCAACTGGTCGGGTATCTCGATCGTCTTCAAGGCATCCAATCCGTCGGCGAAGAACAACTCAACGGGCGAACGGCACTGAAGTATCAATACGCACGCACCGATCAAACAAAGACTTCCGCGGGCGAGGTGAGAACGCAGTCGTTCATCTACATCGACAAAGACACCGGACTGCCGTTGCGGGCCGAGCTTTTTAGCGAAGCGAGTGGTAATGTTCAGGGCGCGAAAGGCGCGACGATTGTTGCTGAAATGCGCGACATCACCACCAACGTGGAGCCGAGTTTGTTTGAAGTGCCGTCAGGCTTGAACAAGGTGTCGGAACAGCAAGTGAGACAGCAGATCAACGCGATCTCAAACACGATCGCAGCGGTGCTCAGAACTTTGCTGACGAACATGAACACTACGCCACAGCCTTCGCCAACGGTGACTGCATCTCCAGCTGTTTCGCCGACAGCGACAGTTTCGCCGTAGTAAACAGCGAGTCGAGTTCAATAAAGGAGTCATGCACAGATGAGATACGTTGTCATTCTCGTTCTTGGGGCTCTGTTAGGCGCGGGCGCCGCGGTGTATTTCCTCGGCATCGGACCGGCGCGCTCTGCGCCTGGCGTTGCCGTCAAACCGCCTGACGGGCAGAGTCCGCCTGCCACAGTCGTGATCGGTCTCGAACAGGGCTTCGTGGACGCAGTACTCGCGACAACGTTCTCGGGTTTGGGAACTCCGACGTTTCAGTTAAGTCAGACTGCGGGAAGCAGTGAAATTACAACGGCAGCGTTTCAGGGTGGATGCAACAACAGCATCACTCTCTTGCCCGAAGGAAGCGGCGTCAAGACCGGCGTGCAATTCAAGAACGGCCAGGTCTCGGCGCCGCTCGCTTTTACCGGCAGCTACAATTTCAGCGGCCAGTGCATTCAGTTCAAAGGCTGGGCGCAAACGAACATCAAGCTGTATTTCGAAGAGCCGAAACAGACGGTTTACGGCAACGTCGAAGTCGAAGGTGTGAACCTCGAAGGCGTGAACCCGATTGCCAACACGTTCGTCACAGTGTTTGTGCAAAGCGCGATCAACCAGCGCGTGAATCCGCTCGTGCTCGTGAGTGAGAAACAGTTGTCGCTGTTGATTCCGGTGAAGGCGAGTAACGGAACTGTGAAAGCGCGTGCGAAGGACGTACGCGCCGAGATCCTCGACGGCTCGTTGAAGCTGCATTTGACTTACGAGTTCAGTGGTGTGAAAGAAGGAACTGCGGGCTGACTCTCAAACCATCCACAGATTACACAGAGACGATTCAATCAGTTGACAAGACCTTCTTTGTTTTCTGCGTAATCTGTGGATTCGCTTTTCCCGGCGAGTAGTCGCTGCCGTTCGAAGTGTTCAGCGATCTCTTCCGCTGTTTTCCGTCCAACAAACGGCGTCAATTCCGAAACACCTGCGCGTGAGATTCGCTGAATCGATCCGAAGTGACGCAGCAATCTTCCTTTCCGTTTGTCTCCCACACCAGGGATTGCCGTAAGCTCTGAAGTGAAGTCACGCAGTTCGCGGCGTTTGCGATGATAAGTGACCGCGAAACGGTGCGTCTCGTCGCGAATCATCTGCAACAGCCGCAAGATCAGCGAATGCGAATCGAGATAGACGGGCATGTCTTCACGACCTTTCACCAACAGGTACGCGACGTCGTTGTGACGTTGCGGCGGCTTGACGATGCCGACCATCGGAATCGCTTCGAGTCCGAGTTCGCTCATCGCTTCCGCGGCGCCGTTGAGCTGTCCCTTACCGCCGTCGATCATGATCAGATCCGGCAGCGGTTTGTTTTCGTCGAGCAAACGCCGGTAGCGCCGCGTCACGACTTCGCGCATTGAAGCCACATCGTTCACACCTTCGACACTTCTGATCCTGAACTTACGATACTCGCCGCGGTTCATCTTGCCGTTATCGCAAACGACCATGCCCGCAACGTTCTCCGCGCCCTGAATGTGCGAGATGTCAAACGACTCGATGCGCCCCGGAAAGTGCGGCAGTTCGAGCGTCTCCTGCAACTCTTCGAGCACGCGTTTCATGTCCGGCTTGAGCACGCGGAAGCGTTGGTCAAACGCGAGCTTCGCATTCTTCTCGACGAGATCGATCATGTCGCGCTTCTCGCCGCGTTGCGGCGCTTCGATGCGCACGCGTCTTCCGCGCCGTTTGCTCAACGCCTTTTCGAGCAACTCACGATCGGTGAAATCAACCGGCACATAGATCTCGCGCGGCACGTAATCCGACGCGTAGTATTGCGCCAAAACCTCGCTCAAAAACTCCGCCGGATCGAAAGCATCTTCAGACAAGTCTTCCCAGAAAAACTCGCGCCGCCCGACGATGTTTCCTTCGCGCATCGTGAACAACTGCAACGCGAGCCGCTGTCCTTCGCGGTAGTAACCGAAGATGTCGACGTCGCTTTCGGAAGTGGTCGCCATCTTCTGTTGTTCGGAAAGACGAATCACGGTCTTGCGCAGATCGCGATACTTCGCCGCCAGCTCGTAACGCATGTCGTCCGAAGCTTCCAGCATGCGCACTTCGAGCGCGTCGGCGAGCTCGCGATTGCGTCCTTCCAACAACAGCCTTACGTCGCGCACCGCTTCCTGATATTGTTCCGGCGTACACAGCCCTTTTACGCATGGGCCAAGACAGCGTTTGATGTGATACTCGAGACACGGCCGCGGCGCTTTGCCGTCGATCTCGATGTCGCAGGTGCGTAGTTGAAACGTCCGATTGATCAAATCAATGGTTCGCCGCGCTAAACTCGCCGGCAGAAACGGTCCGAAATACAGCGCGCCGTCCTTTTGCACGCGGCGCGTGATCACGACTTTCGGAAACGGTTCGTTGATCGTGAGTTTCAGGTGCGGATACGATTTGTCGTCCTGAAGTTTAACGTTGTAGCGCGGTTTGTATTGTTTGACGAGCGTTGCTTCGAGAATCAGCGCCTCGACCTCATTGTCGGTTACGATGAACTCGAAATCCGAGATTTGCCCGACGAGCGCGTCGGTTTTGCGGTCGAACGGGCGCGCGCGGAAGTAGGAACGCACGCGGCTGCGCAGGTTCTTGGCCTTACCGACGTAGATCACCTTTCCGGCGGCGTCTTTGTGCAGATAAACGCCGGACGAGGTTGGAATTTCTTTGAGTTTCTCTTCTAACGGCACAATATTGAGATGCCATTTTAGCCACAAAGAGGCACAAGAAGCACAAGAGGCACAAGACCATTTAAAAAAATACTTTTGTGCTTCTTGTGCCTTTTGTGCCTCTTTGTGGCTCTGAATTCGTTTCCTTAACTCTATACGACCATGAAGTTTCCGATTGAGCCCTCGGCTGACAAACCGTTCGATGCGGTCGGTTTTGGGTTGAACGCCGTCGACCACCTGATCGTGGTGCCTGAATACCCCGCGTTCGACACCAAAATGCGGTTGCTGGAACACAAACAATCCGCCGGCGGGCAAACGGCGACAGCGATGGTTTCGTTGCGGCGGTTGGGTTTGAAGACGGCGTACGCGGGCCGGTTCGGATCTGATCCCGAGGGGAAATTCGGCTTGAAATCCCTGGCCGACGAAGGTGTGAACTGCGACTTCGCGGAAGTGATCGAAGATGCTAAAAACCAGATCGCGTTCATCACGATCGACGCGCGCAGCGGCGAACGCACGATCGTTTGGGATCGTGACGACCGGCTCGCTTACAAACCGGAAGAAGCGCCCACTGAGTTTGGTTCGCTTGGGCGCGTGTTGCACCTCGATGCACACGACCCGCCGGCGTGCGTGCGCGTCGCGAAGGACGCGCGCAAGTCAGGCACGATCGTTTCCGCGGACATCGACAACGTTTACGAAGGTCTGCCCGAACTGCTTCCGCTGATCGACATCCTGATCGGTTCGAAAGAATTTCCGCGTCGCGTCACTGGAATCACTGACGAACGCGCCGCATTGATCGAACTACATCAACGCTATGGTTGCGCGATTACTGGCATGACTATCGGTGCCGCGGGCGCAGTGGTCTATTGCGACGGTGAGTTTATCGAATCACCCGGCTACCGTGCGCCCGGCGGATGCCGCGACACGACTGGCGCGGGCGATGCTTTCCATGCCGGGTTTCTTTACGGATTCCTGACCGGCGCAGATCTCGAAACGAGTCTGAAGTTCGGCAACGCGGTGGCTGCGATGAAGTGCAGTGCGCTCGGCGCGAGAACCGCGCTACCAACCGCACTCGAACTCAAAAGTTTTCTAAATAATCCGTGTTAATCTGTGGCCTATGAAACTCCTTTTAATAGTGAGCCTGTTGCTTCTGAGCGTCGTCCCGTTCCAACAAGGTGTCACATCCGCCGATATCGTTTTCAAGAACGGCAACGTCTACACCGCGAACGACAAAGCGCCGTCAGCACAAGCGATCGCCGTTAAAGCCGATCGCATTGTTTTCGTCGGCACGAATGCCGCGGCACAAAAATACGTTGGTCCAAACACGCGCGTAGTCGATCTCAAGGGCAACACCGTGCTGCCGGGTTTCACTGATTCGCACCAGCATCTCTCGGGCGTCGGTCAGCGTGAGATGACGTTAAACCTGGAAGGCACGTCGAGTCTCGAAGACTTTCTCGCGAAGGTGAAAGCGCGAGTGGACCAGGCCAAACCCGGCGACTGGATCACCGGCCGTGGTTGGATCGAAACGCACTGGAACCCGCCGGTCTTTCCAACGCGCGCGGACCTCGACAAAGTCGCGCCAGCCAATCCCGTGATTCTCGGACGCGCCGATGGACACGGTGCAGTGGTGAACAGCGCGGCGTTGAAGATCGCCGGCGTCGACAAGAACACACCGAACCCGTTCGGCGGCGAGATCTCAAAAGACAAAGACTCAGGTGAACCCAACGGCATGTTGCTCGATGCAGCGCAGGGATTGGTGCGCAGCAAAGTGCCGCCGACGACTCGCGAAGACGCGGAGCGCGCGGTCGTGCTCGGCGTCAAACGCGACATCGAACTCGGCTGGACGCAGATTCAGGACGCGGGCGGGAGTTACTACGACGTCGAGATCTTCAAAAAGCTTTACGGCGAGGGCGCAATCAAATTGCGCATCTACAAAGCCGTTTATGGTCCAGGTCCGAGCGCGACGCGACTGCTAAACGAAGGTCCAACGATTGGCGCATTTGATAATCGCTTCACGTTGCGAGCGATCAAAGTAGTTTCCGATGGCGCGCTCGGTTCGCGCGGCGCAGCGTTGCTGGCTGCGTACTCCGATGCGCCCGACACTTCCGGGTTTCTAACAGTCAAAGCGGAAGACTTGCGCCCGATGCTGATCGATGCGTTGAAGAAAGGCGTTCAAGTCGAGACGCACGCGATTGGCGATCATGCGAATCGTTTCATTCTGGATGAGTACGAAGCGGCACTGAAAGCAGTGCCGGCGGCGCAGAGAAAAGTCGCTGATCCGCGCTGGCGTGTCGAGCACGCGCAGATCGTGAATCCGGCAGACATTCCGCGTTTCGCGAAGTTGGGAATCATCCCGTCGATGCAGCCGTCGCACGCGATCGGCGACCTGTTTTTCGCGCCGCGCCGGCTCGGAATTAATCGTTTGTCCGGATCGTATGCGTGGGAGAGTTTCATCAAGTCAGGCGTGGTTGTGCCGGGCGGTTCTGATGCGCCGGTGGAACGCGGCGAACCGATGATCGAGTTTTACGCTGCCGTCGCACGCAAGGATCCGAAAGGTTTTTCGGGCGAGGGTTGGCATCCGGAGGAAGCCGTCACGCGCGCACAGGCGTTGAAGATGTTTACGCTGTGGCCGGCGTATGCGGCGTTTGAAGAAAAACTGCGCGGGACGATCGAAGTCGGGAAACTGGCAGACTTAACGATCTTGTCGGCGGACATCATGAAGATTCCCGAGGCGGAGATTTTGCAGACGCGCTGTGTGATGACGGTTATCAATGGCGAGATCGTTTTTGGGCAGGGATCATAAACCGATGAAAAGACGAAATTTTATTTCACTTGGTCTCGCCGCGGTTTCTGTTCCGACTGTCGGCGCGCTTCTTAAAGAAATCGAAGCCGCGGGTCGAAGCGTTGCGCATCTGACGCCCGAACAGGCCGCGATGGATGAAGACTATTGGTCCATCATTCAAAACTCCTTCACCGTCACGCGCGGCATCGTCAATCTCAACAACGGCGGCGTCTCGCCAAGCCCGCGCATCGTTACCGAAGCACTCGTTCGTTACATCTGGCAGCAGGAAGACGCAACTGCCTACACGATGTGGCAACTACTCGAACCGCAGTCGGAAACGATTCGCACCGGTCTTGCCGAGGTCTTCGGTTGCGATCGCGAAGAGATCGCGATCACACGCAACGCGTCCGAGTCGCTCGAGATCTGTCTCATGGGCATGGACTTCAAACCCGGCGACGAGATACTTACGACGACACAGGACTACCC